>NZ_JAIVFR010000036.1 GCF_020829685.1 Nostoc sp. CHAB 5715
TTAATTTTTCACGAAAAATCTTGAGTGTTTCTTGAACTTTTGCTGCTGACGTAATAATATGTTCGTTATTTTTATGTTTAATGTTTTCTACTGTATATTCACTTAATTCTTTTTTGGACTTGGCAATTACTAAAACCACAACTACATGAGTCGGAAGTATTCGTTGTCGTTGCCCAACAGAAGAAGTACTGATAATTGCGTTCGTTATTGTTTGAGATGGAATTACTTCATCCATTGCCAGAAGTAATTGGCTTGGGGTAATGCAGGGCTGTTGAACCTCAAAATTAACAAGTGACATTAACAAGACGGTACTTACGTTTAATTTTGGCTGTAAAATAATATAAACTAAATTCGGGCTTGTTCGCGTAAATTATACGCGAACAGTGCAACCCCCTTAATTACCATACGCACGAGAAATGCCAGATGGTTGATTCTGACATTATTTCTAGAGCTGAACTCATACAACAAGCTATTGCTACCTTACAACTCTCTATTCAACAAATTCAGGCTTCAGGGGAAGTAGCGCCACCTGGTTGTTGTGTTTTACGTTACCAAGCACGCGGAAAAAAACAAGCTTATTGGTACTATAAATTACACGCTACCAAACCAATTTTTTCCACAACTCAACCCAACAAATTGAGCAAATATAAGCATTTGGGTAAGGCTGGAAGTCCTGCTCATATTGATGCTGTCCTCTCTGTGGCTAGAAGAACTCAAATCGATCACTTAACTTCCTGCATCGACTCTCTTCGTCAAAATTGGGTGGACTTGTACGATAGCCTCAAAGAGAAAAAGTAAGTCCAATCCTTTTGTTCGCGGATGTTTTACGCGAACAAAATTTTCTTTGTTTTACCTCTACTTCTCCTTAACCGAGCAGTATTGGGTCGAGTTGTTGTCTTTCCGTCTTGGTTATTCCTGGTAAGTTATCTTGCCACTCTCTAAAAAATTGGTCATCCTCAACCAATTGCAGTCCAAAGCTGTTCTCTAAGTCAAGCAGGGTAATTTCTTTAGCCTGTATTGTTTGAACCATAATCCCAAAATATTTTAGTAACTGATAGTGAAAGTAAATGTGCTTTTAGGCGAAACTAGAGAAGGTAGCACAAAAAGTAAAACCACGCTTGGACGAACAAAAATGAAATCAACAGACGAAAGAGAAGAGTTAATTAAAGATATCAACGTATTGTTACATCAAGCTTATGACAGTACTTTAGATGAAATTTACGCCCTCTTAAAAAGAATCGATGATGTAGAGGACGAAGAAGACTTAAAAACCATTAAATAAGCTAGGGAAGATATACGCATTAATGGCACTGTGTCTTGGGATGAAATTCAAAACGAAATAAACAAGGATGTTGCGTGAGTTACAAAGTTAAATTTTCAAATCGCCTTTACATTATGCCCGTTTCATGACATTGTGTAGGCGTAGGCGTAGCCCGCCGCAGGCATCGCTAGTCAAATCTCTTGATACGCTGAAATAAGAGTTTAGAAAAACTAATCCAGTTTTCCGGTAACAACGATGCCAAAACTGACACTGAGCGATGAACAAGTAATTGAATTAGTCAAGCAGCTACCTCCAGAGAGTAAACGAGTAGTATTATTAGCCCTAGCAAAGGAAAGTGAGCAAGACCGCGATTCTCGTATGGAGTATGCCCAAAACCAATTACGAAGCTTGTGTGCTGAACGTGGTTTAGATTGGGATACTATGTCAGAAGATCAACGTGAGTCATTTATAGATGACTTGGTGCATGAGGACAGACAGTGCTACCAGTAGTAGTGTTTGATACAAATGTTTTACTATCTGCTATTGGCTGGAAAGGTAGTCCTTATCACTGTATTGATTTGGCACGCCAAGGCCGGGTAAAAGGTTTAATCTGTCCAGAAATACTTGATGAACTGACCGAAAAATTAGAACAGAAGTTGAAATTTACGCCTATTCAAGTAATTGAGACAATAGCTGATTTGCTTAGTTTTCTACGCCTAATCACAATTGCCAACACTTTAAATTTTCTCACTACTGACCCAAACGATAACATGGTACTAGAATGCGCCATTGTTGGGAATGCAACTCACATTGTTACAGGCGACAAGCGGCATTTGTTACCTCTGGGCAGTTATCAAGGTATTGCAATTGTTAGTGCTAGAGATTTTCTGACTTTGGTTATACCTGAATAATCAAGTCAACTTAACACTGAGGTTGAAAACTCTGCACATCCCCTGCACTGCGTTGTTAGGCTGTGGGTAATTGATCGTAAGATTCCGGTTCAATATCTGGTACTTTCGCTAAAACTGCGTCGTATTTTTCTCGATTACCTCGCTTTGCTAACTCCCCTAGA
This sequence comes from Nostoc sp. CHAB 5715, assembly GCF_020829685.1. Lineage (GTDB taxonomy): Bacteria > Cyanobacteriota > Cyanobacteriia > Cyanobacteriales > Nostocaceae > Nostoc. Next base: position 2,334 of record NZ_JAIVFR010000036.1, read on the forward strand.
TAAATTTCAGTTGTTAGTGCAGCGATTTTCTCTGCAACTGCTGTCGCCACAAACTGGTCGATAGAAATGCCGTCTTGTTTGGCAAGTTCCTGCAAACTTTTGTACAAAGAGTCAGGAAGCTGGACGCTCAGGTTGCTCATGACAAATCGTAGGCGATCGCTTAATTTGAAACTCTTACAAATACTTGGCTAAAGCTGAATGCCGAGTATTAATGGAACACACTTGAGAAGATATTATTAAGCTTTCTCATTAAAATGTCAAGATTTCGCTAATTTTTCAGCAAAACTTAGCATTAAATATCGTCGCTTCCCTTAAATTCTCAGGCTGTGCTTCTAAACTCTTGTCACCAAAATGCTTATCCATCAACGCCGGAACCTGTGTAGCTTGAATTCGGCTATGGCGCGTTTTATCTGGCATAACTAAGTTTGGCCCCACTTTACAGTTCTTCATACAACCAGTGCCCTTGATTGTAACTTGGTCTTCTAAACCGCGATCGCTTAAAGCCGCCTCCAACGCCTGACAAACTGCTTTACCACCGCGTTTCATACAATCAGACTTTTGACACACCAGAATTGTGGCTTTAGTCTTAGCTGGTTTTACCTTGACATTATCAATAGATAGGGGTTCTTGTGGTGCAGCGATGGTTTGAACTGTCGCCATTTCAGAACGCGCCGCCATCACACGTTCAGCTTTCAGTGTAACTTTGTCTTTTTTTATATCGTATTCTTTATAACCAACAACTTGCAGCCAAGTCCCTGGTGGTAAGCGCAAGTCAAAAGCAGCCCGTAAATGTTTAGCGAGTTTAATATAAGACTCACCCTCATGAGTCCCCAGCATTAAGCCTTTCAGCTTATAGCCATCTTTAATAACAAAATCTATAAATCTGCCCTCAAGGCAAAACTGCGATACTTCCATACTGTGAGATGCACCCATTTTTTAACCTCCTTTTAATTAATACAAGCTATCAAGCGAGATATTCTCAGCAGCTAAAAATTAGAACTGTTGGTAACGACTTTTCCAGCAGCGCTCAAGAGTCCAAATCTGGTCTTGACGGGAGGCTGTTAATCGCCGTATCACACTCCAAAGTTGAACAACGGTCATAGGAGAGCCAATTTCAACTTTCAAAGGCTGGTTAGCCGTACAACTACAGGGAATGTCTAACTCCTTTAGGCGTTGATAGACTTGCCAGCGGTCTGCCCAATTCACCTCTACAAGGTGGTTGCTTTCTATTTCTGAACTAAACGATTTCAAGAGAATTGCCCTCAAAGTGCAACAAACTTGCAGTAACTACCGCGATTTAACTCTTTGCTTTTTGAAAGTCTGAGGAGTTTAACCTCTTAAAACCAGCATACCTTAAGTGCAAACAATTCTCAGTAATTTTGGAAAATAAATCAAATGTTTGCAGCCATCCCATATTGAGAGGGGCAGGGGAGAAGGAAAAGAGGAATTGGGGCAGGGTGCGCTTTGCTGGGGAGAAGTTTCCCCTTTTCCCCCTGCTCCCTTGCTTCTTCACCACTCCCCGCTCATCTTAGGAAGTATGCACATTTAAAATTAAATGTCAATAGTAATGATAAAAAACTCCATCCCCTTGTGGGTGGAGTTTTTGGGCATGGGGAATCGGGCATGGGGCATGGGGAAGAAGTTACCAATGCCCAATGCCCAATGCCCAAAGCGGCGGGGCGGCTATCCCTCTCCACCCACGAGGGGATGGAGTTTCCCGCCGCTTTCAATAAATATATGCAACTTGATGAGCGTGCCATCATCCAGCCGACAATCAACTTGAGATTTTTAGTAAGCAAAAATACAAAATCTTGTGATGGCGAATTGGCTTGATCTTCTTATTAAAATGTTAATATGTTAAGAATAAGCAGTTAAAAGCTATAACTGTGAAAAAGAGAGGAACACAATGTCTGAAACGCAAACTTTGTTACGGAATTTTGGTCATGTATATGACAATCCTGTGTTGCTGGATCACAGCGTAACTGCTCCAGTTACAGAAGGATTCAACGTTGTATTAGCTAGCTTCCAAGCACTATACTTGCAGTACCAAAAGCATCATTTTGTAGTTGAAGGCTCAGAATTTTACTCTCTGCATGAGTTTTTTAACGAAAGCTACAACCAAGTACAAGACCACGTTCATGAAATTGGAGAACGTTTAGATGGACTGGGTGGTGTGCCAGTAGCGACCTTCAGCAAATTAGCAGAATTAACCTGTTTTGAACAAGAATCTGAAGGTGTATATTCCTCTCGCCAAATGGTGGAAAATGACCTAGCTGCCGAACAAGCAATCATTGGCGTAATTCGTCGTCAAGCTGCTCAGGCAGAGAGTTTAGGCGATCGGGGTACACGCTATCTGTACGAAAAGATTTTGTTGAAAACTGAGGAACGTGCATATCATTTGTCTCACTTCCTCGCCAAAGACAGTTTAACTTTAGGGTTTGTCCAAGCTGCTCAAAGCTAAAACTCTCATAATCTAGATTTGTCTACCTAGACTCAAAGAAAAAGTTAGCAGCACTAACTCTTAAAATATTATAAAAAATGGCAGAGAATGGTATTCGTATCTCTCTGCCATTTTTAATTTAAGTATACATATTTTCATAATATTTAACGTTGCAAATATTTAGCAATTAGATAGTTAATAAATATTTTTAGTTAAGAAATTTATTTATATCTAATAATTAGATAGGTATATGCCAGAATAAATAACCATCTGTTGCCAAATCTAATCAAATTAAATAATAAAGATTCGCAAAAACTTTAAAAATTTTAGCATCGCAATTAAATAAAATTAGAAATACAAAATAATTATTGGGCATGGGGCATTGGGCATTGGGAATTGGGAATTGGTTATTAATTCTTCTCCCTCACTCCCTCATCTCCCCCTGCTCCCTCATCTCCCCCTGCCTCCCCTACTCCCCACTTTGTACAGACGCGATTAATCGCGTCTCTACCCACTCCCCTTTGTCATCAAACTTAGAAAACTTAATAATAAAAAGCACGAGAGGGGGTAAAGACCCTTAAAATAATCAGGATTTGTATTCTCGTATTCCAAGGCAACTACTATGCCCCGCCGTGATGACCTCCGGAAGATTCTACTGTTAGGCTCTGGCCCAATTGTAATTGGACAAGCCTGTGAGTTTGACTACTCTGGCACTCAAGCCTGCAAAGCGCTGCGAGAAGAAGGCTATGAAGTGGTTTTGGTCAACTCCAACCCTGCAACAATTATGACCGACCCGGAAACGGCCGATCGCACTTACATTGAGCCGCTAACTCCAGAATTGGTCGAAAAAGTCATTGAGAAAGAACGCCCTGATGCTCTCCTACCAACGATGGGAGGACAAACCGCCCTCAACATCGCCGTTGCTTTAGCCAAGAATGGGGTGTTGGAAAAGTACAGCGTTGAGTTAATTGGCGCTAAACTACCAGCCATCGAAAAAGCCGAAGATCGAAAACTTTTTGGTGAAGCAATGGCAAGGATCGGAGTAGCTGTATGTCCCAGTGGCACAGCCGAATCTTTGGAAGAAGCCAAAGCTGTTGCCCGCCAAATTGGTACTTATCCCCTAATTATTCGTCCAGCTTTCACAATGGGTGGAAGTGGCGGCGGTATTGCTTACAACCAAGAAGAATTTGAAGAAATGGCACAGGTAGGTATAGATGCCAGCCCCGTTTCACAAATTCTCATTGACCAGTCTTTACTCGGCTGGAAAGAATATGAACTCGAAGTGATGCGTGATTTGGCAGATAACGTGGTGATTATCTGCTCCATCGAAAACCTTGACCCTATGGGCATCCACACCGGAGACTCAATTACCGTCGCTCCCGCGCAAACCCTCACTGATAAAGAATATCAAAGGCTGCGGGATATGGCAATTAAAATCATCCGCGAGATAGGTGTGGAAACTGGCGGTTCTAATATCCAGTTTGCCGTCAATCCGATTAATGGGGATGTGGTTGTAATTGAAATGAACCCCCGCGTTTCCCGCAGTTCGGCTTTGTCTTCCAAAGCTACGGGTTTCCCTATCGCCAAAATGGCTGCAAAATTGGCTGTAGGCTACACCTTAGATGAAATTAAAAATGACATCACCAAGAAAACTCCCGCGTCCTTTGAGCCGACAATTGACTATGTGGTGACAAAAATCCCCCGCTTCGCCTTTGAAAAATTCCCCGGCTCTGACCCAGTGCTGACAACCCAAATGAAGTCTGTCGGGGAAGCAATGGCAATTGGGCGCACATTCAACGAATCCTTCCAAAAGGCGCTGCGATCGCTCGAAACCGGACGCGCTGGTTGGGGTTGCGACAAAGCCGAAAAATTACCCAGTGGTGAACAAATCCGCGCCCAATTGCGGACACCTAACCCCGATCGCATTTTCTCCGTGCGCCATGCCTTGCAACTAGGCATTAGTGCTGAGGAAATCTACGAACTGACTGGTATTGACCCGTGGTTCCTAGATAAATTTCAGCAACTGCTAGATGTCGAAAAATTCCTCAAGCGAACACCTTTGCAGCAATTGACAAAAGAGCAACTTTATGAAGTGAAGCGAGATGGATTTAGCGATCGCCAGATTGCTTATGCCACTAAAACCACCGAAGATGAAGTTCGCGCCTACCGCCAGTCATTAGGGATTATCCCAGTTTATAAAACCGTAGATACCTGCGCTGCTGAGTTTGAAGCGTTTACTCCCTACTATTATTCTAGCTACGAAGAAGAAACAGAGGTTTTGGCAGCAACCAAGCCAAAAGTGTTGATTTTGGGTGGTGGCCCCAACCGCATTGGACAGGGAATTGAGTTTGACTATTGTTGTTGTCACGCCGCTTATGCTTTGAAGAAAGCGGGGTATGAGACGATTATGGTCAACTCTAACCCAGAGACAGTTTCGACAGACTACGATACCAGCGATCGCCTTTACTTTGAGCCTTTAACAAAAGAAGATGTCCTTAACATCATTGAAACTGAAAATCCAGTCGGTGTAATAATCCAGTTTGGTGGACAAACACCATTGAAGTTGGCTCTCCCATTACAAGAATTTCTTAGAAATGACACTTCTGGACTGCTCACTAAAATTTGGGGTACATCGCCAGATTCCATCGACATGGCAGAGAACCGGGAGCGGTTTGAAAAGATTCTTCAACAGTTGAATATTGCCCAACCGCCTAATGGTATTGCTCGGAGTTACGAAGACGCGCTGATTGTCGCCAAACGCATTGGCTATCCGGTGGTAGTGCGTCCCAGCTATGTGTTAGGTGGACGGGCGATGGAAATCGTCTATTCTGATGCTGAGTTGGAACGCTACATGACCTTTGCGGTACTAGTGGAACCAGAACATCCGATTTTGATTGATAAGTTTTTGGAAAATGCCATCGAAGTCGATGTAGATGCGATCGCTGATCATACCGGACGGGTGGTGATTGGTGGCATCATGGAACACATCGAACAAGCGGGGATTCACTCAGGAGATTCCGCTTGTTCCTTACCTTCGATTTCCCTATCACCAGCAGTTCTCAATCAAATTCGCACTTGGACAGTGCAGCTAGCGCAAGCGCTGTCAGTTGTGGGGTTAATGAATATTCAATTTGCCGTTGTCGGCGCAAGCAGTTATTCTCCCCAAGTTTACATTTTAGAAGCCAACCCCCGCGCCTCGCGTACAGTCCCATTTGTTTCTAAAGCAACGGGTGTACAGTTGGCAAAACTAGCATCCTTAATTATGTCAGGTAAAACCTTAGAGGAGCTACATTTCACCGAGGAAGTCATTCCCACACATATTGCTGTAAAAGAAGCAGTATTACCCTTTAATAAATTCCCAGGAACTGATACAATATTAGGTCCAGAAATGCGATCCACTGGTGAGGTGATGGGGATTGACAGCGACTTTGGCCGTGCCTTTGCCAAAGCGGAAATGGGTGCTGGGGAGCGTTTACCACTCAGTGGAACTGTATTTGTATCAATGAGCGATCGCGATAAAGCTGCTGCCGGTGGTGTGGTGAAGGAGTTTATCGATTTGGGCTTTACAGTGATGGCTACCCTTGGTACACGGCGAGTTCTTCTCGAACAGGGGTTAAATATTGAATTAGTGTTAAAACTGCATGAAGGCCGTCCCCACGTCCTAGATGCAATCAAAAACCAGAAAATCCAACTCATTATTAACACACCTTCAGGAGAAGAAGCCCACACTGATGCTAGGTTAATCCGCCGCACAGCCTTAGCTTACAAAATTCCCATCATTACTACCATCGCTGGCGCGAAAGCTACCGTCGCCGCCATCCGTTCTTTACAAAATACGACTTTGGACGTAAAAACCATTCAAGAGTATTGCCCGATTGCGAGGGAGTAGGGAGTGGGGAGTGGGTAGAGACGCGATTAATCGCGTCTGTACAAAGTGGGGAGTAAGGAGTTAGGAGTTAGGAATTGGGGAGATGAGGGAGACAAGGAGAATAACCAATGCCCAATGCCCACTTGCCCTGAGCGAAGCCGAAGGGATGCCCAATGCCCCATGCCCCATGCCCCATCCCCAAGAAAATTAAGTAATTGTTATAAGAGAATGACTATAGTTCTCATTAGAGATATTTTAACAAATATGAGGAAAACTATTTGAACCTGAGAATTTCTTAAATTGACTTCTAGTCAGCCTAGAGAGAAAGGGCGGCGTTGCATGAACTGGAACAACCAGGAAATTTAATGTCGCCATATAGCCAAAATATTCTCATAAATGTTACAATTGTTAATACGGCTCCAATAGAAAAATGTTTAAAAAGCGATTTTTTATCTAACTGTAGATACTTGTGAAAAATAGGAAATAGCTGTAACTTTTAGCAGTTAAGAAGCCTAAATTGATTATTATAAGCAGCCGAGTTTCTCGGATGCGTAAGTTGCAAACCATAGCATCGGTTCCCAGTCTGACTGGGTAGCACCCTAAAAAAGCATCTATCCCTTAATGACCCTACCGCCAAACCCATCATTACCAAAGAGTAGCGCCATGAAGACCGCTCAGACAGCCACAGACCTCGTGCGGACTTACCTGCGTGAGATTGGCCGTGTGCCACTCTTAACACACGAGGAAGAGATTTTCTATGGTAAACAAGTGCAACGTTCTTGCACTTTGCACGAATCAAGAGAATCTCTTGCCACCCAGTTAGGTCGTCAACCGACTTTAGAAGAGTGGGCCAAAGCGACAAAGCTAGAACCAGCAGAGTTGAACGAAGCGATCGCTGATGGTGAGATTGCCAAGCGTAAGATGGTAGAAGCCAATTTGCGGCTGGTAGTCTCCGTTGCCAAAAAGTACATAAAGCGCAACGTCGATTTACTGGACTTGATCCAAGAAGGTAGTATTGGTATGCAACGGGGCGTAGAAAAGTTTGACCCTACCAAAGGGTATAGATTTTCTACATACGCCTATTGGTGGATTCGGCAAGCTATCACCCGTGCTATAGCCGAAAAAGCCCGCACCATTCGGCTGCCTATCCATATAACTGAAAAATTAAATAAGATTAAAAAGGCACAGCGTCAATTGTCTCAAAAATTGGGGCGCGCTCCGACAGCTGGTGAGCTAGCTGAAGAATTAGAATTGACCCCTAAACAAGTGCGAGAGTATCTAGAAAAGGCGCGTTTGCCCCTTTCTTTGGATTTGCGGCTGGGTGATAATTACGACACCGAACTTGGAGAAATGCTGGAAGATCCAGGAGCATCTCCAGAAGAATTTGTCATGCAATCTTCCTTATCTTATGACTTAGATCGCCTGATGGGAGACCTGACGCCACAACAGAAGGAAGTGATTACGCTGCGCTTTGGCTTAACTGATGGGCAAGCCCTGACGCTGGCTAGAATTGGTGAAATCTTGAACATCAGCCGAGAACGAGTCCGGCAAATTGAGCGGGAAGCTTTAACCAAACTTCGCAAGTCTAAAACCAACATGGGTGAATATTTGGCAAGTTAGTCATTAGTCATTAGTCATTAGTCCTTTGTTATTAGTTATTTACAAAGGACGAATGATCAATGGGTGAGAAAATACGCTGACTTTGGTACGGTTACGCCTACTTCCACTCTTAAGCTTGGCTGTTAGATTAGTTGACAGGAAGACAAAAGAGCTAGCTAAGTCTAATCCAAAACAGAGATTTAATATTCAAATCACAAGCACCGCAGCTAGCAGTGGTAGTTAAGGAGCTAAAAAATGAATAACCCATCCAATCGTGTCTCAGAATTTTTCAATAGCGAATCAGAAACTAGCGATTTACTATGGCAGTATGTTAAATCCTTGAGTCCAGAAACAGTTACCCAACTATCTAAACCCAAGTCTGCCGAAGTTTTTCAGGTAATGGAACGGAATATTATAGGACTATTGGGTAATCTACCTTCAGAAAACTTTGGCGTTACTGTAACTACGAGTCGAGAAAGTCTGGGTCGGCTTCTGGCTTCTGCTATGATTAGTGGTTATTTCTTGCGTAACGCTGAACAGAGAATGGATTTTGAAATCGCCCTACAAGGATCTGAAACCAACAGCAGCGAAATTGACTAGAAATATAATAGTAAATTCAATATTATTGTTGGGTTTATAGCTAGTCACAGTCATGGCGATACAAATTTAAAATGAACCTCTGCGAAATCTTTGCCCCTAATTTCCAATCATGCATCAGCTAAATATTTTTAAAATATCCAAAATAGTGACGAATTAAGGTTGAAATTTCAACGCAGAGGAACGCGGAGGTTGGCGCAGAGTAGCGCGAAGTTTTTGGATTTGCTTATCTGTGAACCTTTTATAATTTGGTAATTAGTTCAAATAGAGGCGTATTGCTAAATGATTAATACACATTTGTGGATAAAGTAATAGCGCTAGACGACCTTTGCAATCAATCTAAACTCGGCAGAGTTCAAACTAGACTGCCGAGTTTTGTTGTTAGAAGTTAGTATCCCTCGTCATCCCGTATTAACTGCTCTAGAGTATCTACCCATACGTTTTCTTCACTATCTAACGCCTTTGGATCAATTATTTTTAATTCTTGCTTAAAATCTTTGATTTCTTCTTCAAAGTTTTTGACTAACAATAAATTTTTACCATAGGCAACTATAGAAGCTGCAAGTTTTTAAATGCTTGAATTAAAAAAACTCATTGATAAATTGTTTGGATTAATAGATACTATTTCACCTTTATTTTCTAAATTAAGGCATATTCGATAAGATAAAGCTAGTTCTGAGTAAAATAAAAAGTATTCATCGACTCCTAATATTCTTACCTTTCTACCTATATCTGATAAGCTAGCATTGTTATCCAAACCAATTTCACTGAGAAAAATTATTCTTCCTATTACTTGAGAAGCACTTACATAACCAATAGTGTAAAGTTGTCCTAAATGCCTTCTTGCAGATTCACCAATTTGAATATCTTCGGAAATTGGCTCAAAATCCATTGAAAATCTAAAATGACCAACTATATATGGGAATCCTATCTTCAAGATAAATTCTCTGGTTTCACTAGGAAGGCTAATGTTATTTACCCTCTCTGGATTTGCGTACACTAGATTTTCTTTGCCAAAAACCTCAAGTATTTCATGCTCTAAAATCATAATTTACATTTACTTTAAGCTATTAAAAATCTACACAATTTTTTCCAATATTTTGATATTTTAGTGTTATCTAATAATTATTTATACCACCTCCTTTATACGGGTATGAATAGTACATGGATGTACCATTAGCAAAAGTAGTTCATCATCTCCCCAATTAACCATGAGTGAAACCAGTTCTTTCCCACCCCATAAAATCATTGGTGTTGCAGTAATTTGGAACGATCAAGAGCAAATTTTAATTGATCGCCGTCGGAAAGAAGGAGCAATGGGTGGTTTGTGGGAATTTCCTGGTGGTAAAATTGAGCCTGGTGAAACTATCAGCGAGTGTATTCAACGAGAAATTTCCGAAGAACTGGGAATAGTAATTGAAGTAGGAGAGCATCTGATTACTATTGACCACACCTATACAGACTTGCGCGTTACCCTCACAGTACATCACTGCCGCCATGTTACAGGTATTCCCCAACCTTTGGAATCCGATGAAATTCGCTGGGTAACTTTGGAAGAACTGGAGGAGTTTACTTTTCCTAAAGCAAATATTCAAATTATTGCTGCTTTAAAAGGGAGTGGGGAGTAGGGAGCTGACAGGTGTAGGTTTATTACGTAGATGTGAGCATTTCCAGTTTAAAAAAAAGAATTGTATCGAGACGCATAGCGCGACTTGCATTGCGTCCAACATCCAATCCCACATTTTAAAACGTGGGTTCCGTAAGCTCGAACGCCTCTTCCTTGAATGCTCTCAATCCCTACAGGCGTTCAATCCACTCGGTCAAACTCAGACTAGAATTAGAATGGACGTGACGTTCTCTAGTAGCCAAAGTGTCAGACTCTTTGCCATTGCGCGATCGCTATCTTGCCTTAATCAATGAAATTGTCGAAACCACCCTCAAGGGCAAAATTAGCTCTGTGGAGATGGTGTATCAAATGCTGCTTAAAGGAATTACTTCCGGTACAGGGGAAGTCTTTGAGTTAGCTTTGAGCGATCGCCTGAATGCTCTCCAAAACCAAGTGGATAGTGAAAAAGACGAACTCAAAAAAGCCAAGGCGACTCGAAGTTTGAGAGCGATTAAAACTATTCAAAGTCAATGGCAACGTTGGCAAGAGCAAAACAAAGCCACAGAAGCGATCGCCTCCGCAGTTACAGAAATTACCAGAGCCACCGATGACGAGCGTCTAGCGGTATTTATCCGGGTTACTGATCCCAATCAGAAATATCCGGTAAATTTGCAACAGCTACAGCAATTATCAAAAGCATTACAGCAATTTGCCCAAGCAGATGCTGATTTAGAACAGTTTTCTGAAGGGATTACCCGTGGTTTAGCTTCTTGGCAGCGATTGCAAGACAACTTGCTCAGTTGGATGTACGAGCAAAAAGAATCTTTGGGATTTGGCGGCGTACCGGGAGAACGTGGCCCTTGGGCAAGTTGGGCCAAACAACTCAACAGTGAGTTACCCCAAGCACTGCTTCGCACCTTAGCTATGGAAGAATCTGCAATAGAGTTTGCCGAGCGACAACGGGGGATTACCCTGAGAGATTGGGTAGAAATGGCATTGATTTTACAGTTCTTGCAACGAGGATTAATTAACTGGTTTGACCAACAAGCTTACGATATTAAGGCCGGGCCAAAGTTGTCCATTTCCACTTTTTTGACCTTTGCAGTGATTTGGAGTCAGTTAGCAAGTGGTTTTAGGAGTATTGGGACAGTATACAGCGATGCCTGTTCTCAAATCATGCTCCAGATTTTGCGAACCTTTGCCCAGCGTCCGTATTTTCCCTTTTACGGCGGGATTTTTGCCTCTTTTACTGGCACTTATTTGCGAGATGCCCTAGATTATTTAGATGAACCGCTACGACGAGGCGAGGGAACCCAAGAAAAGGCGCGGATTTTGACCCTTTTAGGTTATTCTCAGCGTGCTTTGGGACAATACCAGCGCTCTATCGATTTTCATCAGCAGGCGTTAGAGATAGCCAGAAATGCAGGCGATCGCCCCTGTGAAATTGCCAATCTCAACCACCTCAGCCGTACCTACGTGCAACAGCAAAATTATGCTGAGGCAATTAATTACAGTCAACGAGCATTGATACTGAGTCGGCAAGCAGGCGATAGAACAGGAGAAGCAAACGCGCTAGTAAATTTAGGTTACAGCGAAGTTATGCAGGCTCAGGAACTGGAAAACTTAGAACCCGAAACTTATGAAGCCGCAATTAACTATTTGGAACAAGGTTTAAAATTATCAGAAAAATTAGGCGATATTCAAAGTAAAGCCTTATGTGTCAGCAGCTTAGGAATTGCCTATTTAGTAATTGGGGAACACCAAACTGCAATTAAATATCTTGAAGATGGCTTTAAAACAGCCCAAGTTTCCGGTGATTTGTATCTCCAAGGGCGGAACTTAGCTTATTTGGCAGAAGCCTATTATCATCTACAAAATTCAGAAAAAACTATTTATACAGGCTGCTTGGGAATGTATCTTTTAGAGCAAATCGCTTCTCGTGAGTGGCGACAACCAGCAGGATTACTGACAATTTTACAAGGACAAATAGGGGCAGAAGCTTTTCAAAAGTTCTTACAGCAACATCGCCCAAAAATTATTGCGGTTATCGGTGTAGATGGGTATGATTACATTCCGCAATTGTTAGAAGAATATAAACAAGATATGTAACGCGATGTGCAACTTATTCTTAAAACCCCACTTCCATTCCTCTCCCGGAAGCGGAGAGAGGCTTTAAGTCTTGCTCCCCTTCCCTATGAGGAAAGGGGGTTAGGTTTGAGAGAAAGTTGCACACCGCGTTATGTAAGAAAATAATTTGATTCAGGTTTAACAAGTGGTGGGGGTTTAAGTCCCCTGCTTCTATCAAGTAGCGCGTATGTTAGTCGGGGTCTAAATCCCCGTCACAAAACGTAATTGCGAACTTGTACTGAGCTTGTCCTGAGCTTGTCCTGAGCGTAGCCGACTTGTACTGAGCGGCGTCGAAGTAAGGGCGTAGCCGACTTGTAAGCGGCGTCGAAGTAAGGGCGTAGCCGAAGTATTGCGAACTTGTACTGAGCTTGTCCTGAGCTTGTCCTGAGCGTAGCCGACTTGTACTGAGCGGCGTCGAAGTAAGGGCGTAGCCGAAGTATTGCGAAAAAGCGAATTGTTTTAACTGCTTCCAAATTTGAGGAGAGAAGCAAGAAATGTGATCGCTCAACTTTCAACTGATGGGCAATTTCTCGATCAGGCCTCAAACTCAGCACCAGCAGTTTCCGACCTTCCTGTGTAAGGGATTTGTTATGCTGCTGTTGCCTTCGCAATTTTTGCAAGCAATCGCAACGCCTCATTAACAGAAGCCGAATCTCGAAAGATTTCTGCTACGTCTGGATCAAGAACTACAACATTACTCGATTGCATATACGCTTCGTAATACTTGCCACGGACACCACCTGAAAAATCATATTCAGGTCTCATGTCTTCATTGACGTTGATTTCAGGTTCCTGACTCATAGCTTCTTCTCTCCTGTCGAGTGGCTAAACGAGCACTGATCAAACGCACTTCACCTTCTCGCTCTGTGTGGGATACAACCAAAAGACGTTGTGACCTTGATAAACCTGTAGTCAGAAGACGAAATTCGCCTACTGAGTGATCAGGATCTGGAATCGTGATGGCTAGTGGATCTCCGAAAACCGTAACAGCTTCTTCAAAAGACACACTATGCTTTTCAGCATTACTAA
>NZ_JAIVFR010000370.1 GCF_020829685.1 Nostoc sp. CHAB 5715
CAGCTTTAACGATTATGGGTTTGGTGATGCAGGTACGGGTACTTCCCAGGATAGTGAAGCTGCGATCGCTCTAACTTTTGCTGAAGCATTTAACGGCGTGCAAAAGCGCTTTAGTTTAGGTAACGAAACAATTGATGTTCGTATCCCATCTGGCGCTAAACCTGGTACTCGTTTGCGCGTGCGGGGTAAAGGTCAAATCAACCCGATGACTCAGCAACGAGGGGATTTATACTTAAAAGTCGAATTTCAGCCGCACTCGTTCTTCCAAGTGGAAGGCGATAACTTGGTGTGCGAAGTGCCAATCACGCCAGATGAAGCTACTTTAGGAGCATCTATTGATGTACCTACTCCCGATGGTTTAGTTAATGTCAAACTACCAGCAGGAGTGCGTTCTGGTCAATCGTTGCGTTTACGTGGCAAAGGTTGGCCCCTCGCTAAAGGTGGACGTGGCGATCAGCTGGTGAAGGTGGCGATCGCACCACCAAAAGACCTCAGCCAGCAAGAGCGCGAATATTATGAAAAAATCCGGGCTATACGTACTTATAATCCCCGCAGTCATTTACAGCAAGTCAAGCTGTGAAAATTTAGCTTTGTAGAGGCGGTAAATTTACCGTCTCTACATTGACTAGGCATGAATTTGCTGCTTATTTCTCGCTACTACGATCAACTTAAACGCTTCCATTGCTTCTGGTGTAGCCTCGGTAGCTTGCCATGTTGTCCGTGCAGCTAACCGATCGTGCCAAGCATTCAGCTTTGGATAATCACTTAAGGAAATGCCTTCACAATTTTATTAGTAGGGTGGGCATTGCCATTTACCAGGGCTATTTCATTCTCATCTAGCCCGCCTCAGAATAAATTCTGAGGCTAATAGCACTCATTCGTCTAAAGACGACTAAGAAAGGCTTTTAGTCCACTAAGCGTGGACTTAAGCTATAAGAGAGGAACTTTAGTTCTGGGCGGTTTATGTTTAGAACGAAATAGCCCTAGCCATTTACACCTTACACTTAATTGAATTGTTCTAACAAAGTCTCAACACTAGCATTGTGATCCAAAAAAGAAAATAAATGCCAGTAGCGGAGTTTCCCTTCTTTATCTAATACAAACTGGGCTGGTAAAGGCGCTCCCAGTGCTTGTCCTACTTGATAGGTACGAAACACTCGACAACTGGGGTCACTCAACAAAGGCATTTGTAAGCCTAAATCTCTCACAACTATTTGACTCTGCCGTTCATCGGTACTAGTAATCATTAAAACTTCTATACCGCGATTTTTAAACTGCTCATAGTTTTCATTTAAAGCTTTGATGTCAGGAAAACAAAAAGGGCAATATTGTTTTTCAGTAAAGATGCGAGTAAAGGCGAGTAACACTGGTTGCTTGTCTTTATAATCAGACAATTTTACTAAAGTTCCGTTGGTAATATCTGGCAGTTGAAAATCTGGTGTTCCTACTCCCAACCTGAGTTTATTTGTCGCTGGAACTGGTAAAAAATTGCGGAAGAATCGCTCATTTAATAAGCCACTAAAATCAGTTGAACTAAGCATATTTTTATCCCTGATTATTTAATACTATTTTATGAAAAAACCACAGATAGATACCGAGGTTGACACTGTTTAATGTGTATCTCTGTTTATCTGTGGTTTTCGTTGATTTCAACTCCAACAGGATAGATTAGATCCTAGCTAGCGAAATTTAGACAGCAGAGAAGTAAACTTTAGACTTCACTGGGTCAGGATTCATGGTCTTGTCACCAGGTTGCCAACCAGCTGGGCAAACTTCGTCGGGGTGAGACTGAACATACTGAATTGCTTGCAGTGTCCGCAGGGTTTCATCAACGCTGCGACCAAAAGCTAGGTTGTTGATGGTGGCGTGCTGTATAATACCATCTTTATCGATGATGAACAGACCACGCAAGGCAATGCCAGCTGCTGGATCAAGAACGTTGTAAGCGGCGCTAATCTCTTTTTTGATGTCGGAGACTAGAGGATAATTCAGGTCGCCGACACCACCAGACTTACGATCTGTTTGAATCCAAGCGAGGTGGGAGAATTCACTATCAACAGAAGCCCCAAGGACTTCAGTATTGATTTTCTTGAATTCTTCGTAGCGATCGCTAAATGCTGTGATTTCAGTGGGACAAACAAAGGTAAAGTCTAGTGGGTAGAAAAACAGGACGACATACTTACCGCGATAATCGGAAAGTTTGATTGTCTTAAATTCCTGATCTACCACAGCCGTTGCTGTGAAATCGGGAGCTTGTTGACCAACGCGGAGGCTTCCTTCGGTTCCGTAAGTAAGGGACATTAACCTAATTCTCCTTTATCGGTTTAGTAGCGTTGGAATTTGGGTCAAGTAAAACTCACCCATCCACGCTCTCACAGTTTAATTACGATCTGTTACGACTATATCATACTCATAACGATTTTGAGTAGCAAATGCTTGATTTAGATACAAGAGAATGGTTGCTTACCAATGGCTTAGGAAGTTTTGCCAGTGGTACAGTTTCGGATGTCCGCACACGTACTTATCACGGTTGGCTGTTTGCCGCTACAAAGCCTCCTTGCGATCGCACTCTGCTGTTTTCGCACCTAGAAGCTAGCTTGGAAGTATTAGGGAACGTTGTGGCACTGGGGACAAATTTTTGGGGTAACGGTCAGATTGAGCCGACAGGCTACGAATTGCTACGCTGTTTTGATATTAACCCAGTTCCAAAATGGATTTGGGGTCAAGATAACTGGCAGTTAACCAGACAATTGGTGATGCCTTATGGTTGGGAAGGGAGTAGGGAATGGGGAGTAGGGAGTAGGGAAGAGAATCATGCTTCCCACTCCCCAGTACAGACGCGATTAATCGCGTCTCTCCCCAGTACAGACGCGATTAATCGCGTCTCTTTGCACTCCCAATTTCGCCATCGAATTTTGATCCAATATCGCTATAACGGAAGTGATACAGCGATTTTACGGCTGCGACTGCTGATAGCAGAACGTGACTTTCACCACCAGCAAACTGCTAGTGCAGGATTACAGTTCTCAGAATTGCTTGGGCAACAGCAAGTCTGTCTGCAAGCAAAAAATTCCGGGCATTTCGGTATACCTTGGCACTTGCGCTGGACACAAGGAAAATATCAACCAGATGCAGTTTGGTATTGGAATTATGGATTGCCTGAGGAGACAAAACACGGATTAGGCGACAAGGAAGACCTCTACAGTCCTGGTTACTTGGTAGTCACACTGCAACCAGGAGATACAGTTACTCTAGAAGCACGAGTAGGTTTTCCCGATTCGACGGCAGGTGTTCTCACCGGCGAAACCTTTGCAGAAGCAGTAGAGGCAGAGCAAAAACGGCTCTCCCAGATTTTTGGATGGAGACAGGGAGGCAAACAAGCAGAAGAGCCAGAGGCGCAGGGGGAAGGGTGTAGAAAAGAGGAATTTCCCCCCTGCTCCCTGCTCCCTGCTCCCCTGCTTCTTCCCCACTCCCCACTCCCCACTCCCCACTCCCCACTCTGGCAACAACTACTCAAAGCAAGCGATCAGTTTATCGTCTATCGAGCCTCAATTCCAGGCCTTACAGTAATTGCTGGTTATCACTGGTTTAATGACTGGGGACGCAACACATTAATCGCTTTACCAGGGTTAGCACTTGTTCCACGGCGCTTTGACTTAGCAAAAGGAGTATTGCGGACTTTTGGGCATTATTGCCGCCACGGTTTGATTCCTAATGCATTTCCTGATGTCAACGGAGAACCAATTTATAACAGTATTGATGCAGCGTTGTGGTGGATTGAAACTTTAGGACTTTATTTAGAAGCTACCCAAGACTGGGAATTTTTGGCAGAGCAATTCCCCTTAGTACAGCAAATTTACAAAGCATTTGTTGGTGGTACACATTTCAATATCCAGATAGATGCTATCGATGGGCTAGTTAGTTGGGATGCTCCTGGTGCAGCCCTTACCTGGATGGATGTGGTTATTGGGGCATACCCCGTCACTCCCCGTTACGGTAAGCCAGTGGAAATCAATGCACTGTGGTATTCTGCTTTATGTTGGCTGAGTCAGTGGGCAGAACAATTGAGCGAGCTTGAGTATGGCTCGCCAGTGCGCCTCACTAAGCAAGCACAGCGTTATGCTCAACAAGCAGAACATGTGAAAACCTCGCTGCAAAAGTTCTGGAATCCTCAACTGGGTTATCTGTACGATACTATTGAGCCGGACGATCGCCGGAATTTTCAAATTCGTCCCAATGCCGTTTTGGCGCTGTCGCTGCATCATTGCGCCTTTTCTGAACAGCAAGGGTGTCAAGTATTAGATTTGGCAACTGTCAGCTTGCTCACCCCCTATGGTCTTCGCAGTCTTGATCCAGGAGATCCCGAATACAAGGGGAGATATGAGGGTAATCAAGAGCAACGCGATCGCGCTTATCACCAAGGCACTGTTTGGGCTTGGCTAATTGGGCCATATATTCGGGCTTGGCAACGTTTTTATCCACAGCGATCGCTGCCTTTTGATTGGCAACCTCTGCTAGATCACTTTCTATTTGATGCTGGTCTTGGTTCTATTTCTGAGATTTTTGATGGCGATGCACCTCACAAGCCCAGAGGAGCGATCGCTCAAGCTTGGTCAGTTGCCGAAGTAATTCGCCACATTAAATAGTGCTGAGTATAAGAGATAGCTGAGGAAATTTGGCTGTTGATTCATGTCGAAATTCAGGCAAAATCGGAAGATAATTTTGCTCAAAGGATGTTTTCTTACAACCTGCGAATTTTTGACAAATTTGCTAAACCAGCCATTAGCCTAGCAATCTTGTGCGATGCCGACTCGACTTGGAAACCAAATCAATACAGTTATAATTATCCCGATTGTGGTCTGCATTTTAGATTTGGAACCGTCAAACTGCTCGATTATCAAAATCGATGGACAGAGTTAGAAAACAGCGATAATCCCTTTGCGACGGTGGTAATGGCACATTTGAAAACCCAACAAACTACTAAACAGTTGGGAGAAAGGAAAACGTGGAAATTTAGTTTAATTCGGCGATTGTATGAACAAGGGCTGCAAGAAAGGGATATTCGTAACCTCTATCGTTTTATCGATTGGGTTATGATTTTACCAAAAGGATTAGAAGCAGAATTTTGGCAGGAGTTTAAACAATTCGAGCAGGAGCGTACCATGAGTTACATTACCACAGGCGAACGCATTGGCTACGAGCGAGGTAAGGAAGAAGGACAACAGGAACAAGCACAAACACTTGTACTACGACAGCTACAAAAACGGGTAGGTGAGTTACCACAGCAGGTTCGAGAACAGATTCAGGGTCTTTCTCTAGAACAATTGGAAGCACTGGGTGAGGCTTTGTTAGATTTTAGTGCGATCGCTGATTTGCTCAACTGGCTACAAACTCATCAAACAGTTAGTGCTGAGTCCTAAGTATTAGAGGTCAAACTTGCCTCTTACAGAGCAGTCAAAGTTACTCTATCTTACCTCCACTTATCGCTCACTACTTATAACTTTTAAAGTGGCTCAGGTCGGAGTTGAACCAACGACCCCAGGCTTATGAGTCCCAAAAGTAAGCCAACTATATAAGCAGCTTCAGCTCCAGGTATCTTATTTCATAGTCAGGTAATAGTCAACACTTGTTTTATAATCTTATCATATTGAGTGATTATTGACACTAAAGTTTTCACTGACTAAACTTGATACAGTCTCCAAGCAATAAATAACTCTTGGGTCGATTGTGATTAAGTTCACGCCTCTTGTCTTATTCCCAATAAAGCTGATGTGTTGTGGTATATCAGGAAACCACGCATTGGTTTTAGTTGTGGGGATGCTGGGAGCTTGGTGGGCTTGAATAACTTTAGATATATCAGTAATAGCTTTACTACCCAAGCTTGGGTCATATTCAGGAAACATTAAGTAGTAATCCTGTATCTCTATTTCTAAAGCATCAGCATTAGCTTGAGCTTCTTGCTCTAAGGAATACTCAAAATACCTGGCTAAAGCTCTATCAATCCATTCTTGCCCTGGTAAAGTAGCTATTCTAGTAGTTCCAAGAACAGAGCAATCTTTAGGAATATCTCTCAGGTATTTTTCGATGATCTTGAAAGCTTTTCTTGCATCAATATTTCCGACTACCGAAAAGATGATTTTCTCAGTATCCAGGTTTTCTGCGATAAAATCCTGCAGGTGCTTTTTTGAAAAAGACTTCACACTCTCCTGGGTACCGAGGATATTGGCACCTAACTGGTGTTCCGGAAAAAGCAGGGCATCGAAATCATCCTGGATCGAGTCTTCCGGAGAATCAAGGTACATAGACATTTCTTCCAGGATCACCCCTCTTTCTTTTTCTATCTGTTTTTCAGGAAAAATGCTGTTGAAAGTGATATCACAAAGTAATTCCACCGATTTCTCAAAATGGATATCGAGCAGGGAGGCATAAAAACAGACCTTTTCTTTGGTGGTATAGGCGTTTAATTCACCGCCTACCGCTTCCAGCCTGTTGATAATATGGTATGATTTACGTTTTTTTGTACCTTTGAAAGCCATGTGTTCCCAAAAGTGGGCCAGTCCTGTTTGATGGGGCAGTTCATCACGGCTACCGATATCCAACATGATA
>NZ_JAIVFR010000371.1 GCF_020829685.1 Nostoc sp. CHAB 5715
TAATCGAGAATCATGTTAAATAGCTCGGTACAACTCGAAAAGCCTAATTCCCTATTCCCTATTCCGTACAGACGCGATTAATCGCGTCTCTACCCACTCCCCGCCCACGTAGATAATTTCAAAAATCAAATACGATTCCTATAGTTGTTCAAGTTCCTCAAGAGCCTCATTCCTGCTTAAAGGTGTTTCGCCCTTAACTGCTTGCATTGCAGGGTAAAGTCCTTCGTCTTCAATCGCATCTAATAAGCGCTGATATGCCTTAAACTCTAGGACTACTTTGAGAACTTGACCTTGTTTATCCGTAATTAACTCCTGAACAAACGGATATTCTTCAGCTTTCATATATGAACCAAAGTAATTGTTTAATATCTACTATGAAGAGCGATCGCTTCCCACTCTCCATTTAAACCGAGTTTCGCAGGCGATCGCATTTCTGCCAAACTTAGTTAATGGTGTCGTCAAAAGTAAAAATGATGTAGCTTACGCCACTAATGTTTATTACGGCACAGACTTTAAAAATGGTACTTTAGCCGATTACTCAAACGACTGGGCGATTTTGAAACTCAACAAGCCTATCGGTAAAAAATATGGTTATTTGGGCTGGAAATCCCTACCATCTTCTACTCTTGTTGGAGATACAAACAAATTCGCCTTAGTCGGCTACTCTGGCGATTTTCCCAACCCCAAGAAAAAAGGTTATGAAAATCTAACTGCTGGTGAAAGTATGACTGCTGGCGTTCACCTAGAATGCAGTATCCTCCGCCATCAGGATAATTTGTTGTACCACAACTGTGATACAAATCACGGTGCTTCTGGAGGTGCAATTATCAGTAATATAAACGGCAAGTATTATATTTTAGCCCTCCACTCCGGCTCAAACGAGGTGAATGGATTGCTGTTGAACCGTGCAGTGGAAATGTCTCGCTTGGATGAGTGGTTGCAAGGGAATTAAGGACTAAAGTCCTTACTACGAACTTGCTTACCCATCAATTGAAATTTGACAGACTACTAGAAACTAAGCACAATTATAATCACTTTGTGCCTAGTTCTCACATTTATTGGTGGCGCATGAACATAATATCAGTTTGTTCAAAAATTTCCGCCTGCACTGCTATAGTGTGAGGGCGTTTTTCTAGAAAATCATCCAGCCACAATTAACGGATAAGTCTTGTGCATAGGCGTAGCCAAACCCAGGCATCGCACCTTTAATAATAACTATATCCAGCTTGATGCTGGACAATAGCTAGAAATATTTTTGAAATTGAATGCTTACTTGATTTTTAACTTACCAAATCAACTAAGGCGTTGCTCTGAAAGCGGACTATAGATGAAACTGAGCAACCGCGATAATTCTCAGATGTGAATACTGATAGTGTGATATTAGCTTGACCGGGATCTAAAATGCGTTTTACCTTGCAGGTTTGCATTTTGTTGTTGCAGTAAGCAATAATGCGATCGCCAGCCTTGACTTCCAACGCTTGAATTTTCAATTAATACCAACCTTGCCAGGAATTTGCTTAGTTAAAGGAAAAATATATTGCTATATTTCACTTGCTCAACAATAGCAATGTTTATTTAGTGTAACACAAAAATTAAAGTTTTTCAATCCTATCAATTTAATATTGATAATGTCAAGTTTATTTATGCTCAAAACACTATATAAATGCTGGATTTTCAGAAAATAAGCATAAAATCCCGACTTTCGCGCAGAGTCTAGGTCAGAGTCTTTGTTGAAACCGGATGCTGGGAAACTTCCCATCCAATTTCTCTAAAGCTAAATTTTTGCGAGTATAGATTTTTCCTTCTATGTTTTTGTTACAATCAATGAAATTTTTACCTAAAAATACCACTATGGCTTTATATGCTGAATTACATAGACATCTAGGCGGCTCGGTCGTACCCAGAGTTTTATGGCGATATTTCGAGCGACATTCTTCGGAGTTGATTTCCCGCTTTGCTGACTATTCAGAATTTGAAGATTTTTACACCCGTCCACGCAACACCCTGGATGAGTATCTAGAATTACACACCTTGGTAGAAAGTGTGCAAACTGTGGAGACTTTGCCTTACTTTATCTATCGCTTGGTGCGGGGTGCTTACATCTTTGAAAATTTGGCTTATCTGGAACTGCGCTACACTCCCTATTTGCGGACACCTGAGCATCTAAATCAATCACAGAGAATTGACAAGATGGCAGAAATTGTGCAAGTAGTAGGACTTGCCAGCAACCAGCCAGAATATCCGATTGTTACTAGCCAAATTCTCTGTATGCACACGCGCCTACCTTATGAGGTGAACAAGGCAATTGTTGATTTGGCGGCGCAAAATAAGCAGTATGTCTGTGCAGTAGATGTAGCCGGGGGTGATAGTTATTATGCCCATCGCTTAGAAGAATGGATTAGCTTATATGATTATGCGCGATCGCTGGGCGTTAAGACCACCGGACATCTATATGAAACCACTGCTGGCTGTTACCCCGAACTGTTACCCTATCTCATGCGAATCGGACACGGCATCCAAATTCCCCTACTATATCCAGAGCTACTTAATGATGTGGCTAAACGCGGACAGTGTTTAGAGGTTTGCCCCACAACTTACCTGAAAACTGGTACTTTGCAGGATATCCGTCAACTCAAATTAGTTTTTGACCGTTGTTTTGAAGCTGGGGTAGATATCGCTATTTGTACTGATAATGCTGGGTTGCATAATGTGCGTCTGCCATTTGAGTATGAAAATCTCTTGACTTACAACATTATCAGTTTTGCACAATTACAAGCTTGTCAGGATGCAGCTTTCCGTCATGCTTTTGCTTGGCCTTACACTCAACGTCCCGCATCTCTGTTGAACGGTTTACTAAAACCTGAACTACCTAAAGTTTTGGCAACAAGGGATAATAATTAACCACCACCTAGAGGTAAGCAGAAAGTCAGATGATTTAATGTTAATTAATGTTGCAATGAGTGATTTTTTATGATGCTCTAGAGAAAGCTGTAATGCACAGTAGATATCTTGCAAAAGTCAATTTTTTAGCCATTAACCACAGATATACGCAGATAATTCATCAAAAGCGGCGGGAAACTCCATCCCCTTGTGGGTGGAGAGGGATAGCCGCCCCGCCGCTTGGGGCATTGGGCATTGGGCATTGGGAATTGGTAATTCTTCCCCATGCCCCATACCCCATTCCCCATGCCCAAAAACTCCATCCCCTTGTGGGTGGAGTTTTTCATCAGTGTTTATCTGTGGTTTCCTTTTCGCTGATTCAGATTTTTGCTGAATCTATCCCACTAATATATTTTATTAATATTGTTTGTGAATGCCATAATTCACCCAGTAACTTGACACTCCCACGGCTCCACTTCGTTAAAGCCGTGGGATTCTCCGGTCTAGCCCAGGTAAGCGTATAATACCAATTCGTAATTGGTAGCTTGCCATGAATACTACCACGTCAGCAATTTATTGTACATCTTTCCACTTTCCCTGCACTCAGAAGCTATAAACTATAATTTATGGCATCTACTATTCAAACTCTACCAACAGAAGTCGTATATCTCATTACAGCTGGTGAGGTAATCGACTGTTTCGCTTCTGTGGTGCGGGAATTGGTAGAAAATTCCCTAGACGCAGGTGCAACGCGCATTGTGGTTTCTTTATGGCCGCAGCAATGGCGAATTCGTGTCGCAGATAATGGCTGTGGAATGAACCTAGATGATTTGCAACAAGCAGCCACAGCCCACAGCACCAGTAAAATTCGTTCTAGTGCCGATTTATGGAAAATTAACAGTTTAGGATTTCGTGGTGAGGCGTTACACAGTTTAACAACTCTGGCAGATTTAGAAATTTTGAGTCGTCCTGTGGGTGGAAAATTAGGATGGCGAATTAGCTATGGCAATGGCGGAGAAGTTGTGCAAGTTGAAGTAACTGCGATCGCACCTGGTACAGTGGTGACAGTTTCTCATCTTTTCGGTAATTGCTCATCTCGTCGTCAGGGATTGCCCACAACAGCACAGCAAATGAAAGCCGTGCAAGCCACAATTCACCAAATCGCCCTGTGTCATCCCCACGTTACTTGGCAGATTTGGCAAAATGACCGTCAATGGTTTACCATCTCTCCAGCTGCCACAACTGGGCAATTGCTACCACAGATTTTACCCCAAGTGCGACAAGGTGATTTGCAAGAAATCAAACTGGAAATACCCAACCCTCTTAACTCCCCACTCCCCACTCCCAACTCCCCACTCCCCACTCCCCACTCCTCACTCCCCACTCCCAACTCCCCACTCCCCACTCCCCACTCCTCACTAAACTTAGTGGTAGGATTACCCGATCGCACTCATCGTCATCGTCCAGATTGGGTACGTGTAGCCATCAACGGACGGATGGTTAAAACACCGGAACTAGAGCAAACAATATTATCAGCATTTCACAGAACATTACCACGCGATCGCTATCCAATTTGTTTCTTACATCTTGCCATTTCCCCGAATCAAATTAACTGGAATCGCAATCCAGCAAAAACAGAAATTTACCTCAACGAAATCATTTATTGGCAAGAGCAAATTACCCAAGCAATTAACCAAGCACTCAGCATCTCTTCTAGCAATCTCAAAGAAGCTGTTCACACCACACGAGTTAGTAAATTACTCAAAGCCGCAGAAACCAAAGGCGGCTACAATTTCAATCCTCAAAATCCCAACCCTTGTACAGACGCGATTAATCGCGTCTCTCCTAACTCCTTAAAAGCTGTCGCTCAAGTTAGCAACACCTATATTGTGGCGGAACATCCAGGTGGTATGTGGTTAGTGGAACAGCACATTGCCCATGAGCGAGTTTTGTATGAGCAATTGTGTGATAATTGGCAACTTGTCCCCGTCGAACCGCCAATCATTCTTTATCAATTGTCACCAGCGCAAGTATCGCAGCTGCAACGCATCGGTTTAGAAATAGAACCCTTTGGCGAACAACTTTGGGCAGTGCGAAACATCCCCGCACCTTTGCAGCAGCGAGACGACTGTGCAGAAGCAATTTTAGAACTTAGTTGGGGAGGCGATTTACAAACAGCCCAAGTAGCTGTCGCCTGTCGCAGTGCCATTCGTAATGGTACACCTATGAATCAACAAGAAATGCAGACACTTTTAGATAATTGGCAACGCACTCGCAACCCTCGCACCTGTCCCCACGGACGCCCAATTCATCTATCTTTAGAAGAATCAGCTTTAGCCCGATTTTTCCGGCGTAATTGGGTAATTGGTAAAAGTCATGGAATTTGATATTTTCAGTAATGCCAATACTAAACCTCTTGCAAAAGTCTACATTAACTAATTATTTGTCACAAGCATGAACTGCGGCGCTGTTGAATTTTCTTATTTTACGCCGTGTGCGACTTTATCTCAAACCTAACCCCCAACCCCTTCCCTACAAGCAGGGTGGTTTCATACAAGCAGAGAAAAATTAAAACTGGGTTTCAAAGCCTCTCCCCCCGTGGGGGAGAGGAATGGAAGTGAGGGAAAAAGCCATGCCACTTTCACGAGAAATCAAGACTTATGTATTTTTCTTTTTTCGTATGAAACCACCCTGCTCTCCCATCTTTGGGAGAGGGGAGAAATAATTCTAGTTCCCCTTCTCCCAAAGATGGGAGAAGGGGTTAGGGGATGAGGGCTATCAAGGTTTTTGCACATTTGGGATGCTCCCAAGTCTACTGAAGTAGACTAAAAATTTTTCGGATTATTTAGTCATCTTTAGATGACTTAAGCTATTAGCAAGGAACTTCAGTTCCTTGCGGGACATGGCTTTTACGTTAAATTGACACGTATGGGCAAAGACAAGCCCCTACCAGCGTATTTGTATCAGCCCAAATTCAATAAACGACTGCCCGAATTCAATAAACGACTGCCCGAATTCAATAAACGACTGCCCGAATTCAATAAACGACTGCCCGAATTCAATAAACGACTGCCCGAATTCAATAAACGACTGCCCGAATTCAATAAACGACTGCCCGAATTCAATCAACGACTGCCCGAATTCAATCAACGACTGCCCGAATTTAATATAGGAGTTTAGCAAACTCGCTTTTATTAAACACAAAAGCGATGGCTTTGCCAACGCCTGCCGTAGGATGCCCGAACGCGAGTGCGTCTCCTTTAGGAGAAGGGCTGTAGGGCGAACGCAAGAATTGAACTGATACAAAGCATAGACGCTGCATCGGTGAGGCAGTGCGTTGGGCGGGTTCCCCGACTTGAAGCAACTGCCGAACCCGGAGGGCGAGTCAAGAGACATCGCACAAAAATTTACACCAATTCCTCATAGCTAAATTTATGTGAAAATACTCAAAAAATCTATTGGCAGGTATAAAAATATACTATATATTGAAATAAGAAAGGCGATCGCCCTCGCGCAAGAGTCTGCGATCGCCTTTCATTTAACCCCTAGAATTGGAGTCAACTATGATCATGACACAATCAAAAAAGTTTGCCAAATCACAACAAAAGCAGTATTTACCTACCCAAGGCAACAACGTACCTCCTTTGAATCCATCTGACCAAAAGCCATCGCCAAAAAGAGAACCG
>NZ_JAIVFR010000372.1 GCF_020829685.1 Nostoc sp. CHAB 5715
TATTAAATCGTGTAATTCGTCATGATGAATTACCTTGATACTATCATCGCCAAATGTGTCAGCGCATTCTTCAAGCGATGGCTTTTGTGAAGAGATGCTACTGCCAACGGCTACCATTGGCGATTGCGAATAAATATAGACATCACCCCGTAGCAATTCCAGCATCAACCATCTTCGCCAGACATTAGGTATTAAATCTTATCAGTGATTATGCTAGTTGCTGAAAATACCCATACTGCTCATCTGCATAATCGCTCGGTTCCATTTCTTGTAGTTTACCGACCCCTTCTCCTGCAAAGACGCACTCGCGTTCAGGGTAGGGAATAGGAAACAGGCAACAGTAGGATTGAAGCTCAAAGATAAAATTCCCCATTCCCTTATAGCCCTAAACTGAAAAGAAGAGCGCTCGCATTTCAGAGCCAGGAACCTATAGAAAAAGTGTAGAAACTACATCAATAGAGGAGATTTCTTCCTCTGTCCTGGAATAGTCAACTTTTGGACAGCACGGCGTTTAGTTTGTTCACCGCGACGGTCATATCTGGCAGTCTGGTCACTGTGAGCGTGTCCAGCTAACCTTTGAACTGTAGAAATATCTTCACCAGCATCGAGCAGATCGGAGATGAAAGTTCTACGGAAATCGTGGGCGGAGAAATTAGTTACAAGAGCCTGTAAACCACGTTTTTGCAAGATGAACAGCACTGCTTGAGAGGTAAGTCGTCGTCGCACTATCCTTGAGCCTCTGTTGACATGACATAGTAAAGGGCCTGCCTCGTAGCCTCGAAGCTCTAACCAGTCCAAGACGACAGTAAGAGCAGCATCGGGTAAGTACACAGTCCGGTCTTTACCACCTTTGCTACCGCGCACTTCTATTGCCCCGCTATTCAGGTCAAGGTCGCTCAAGTCTAAATTCACCACTTCAGAGCGGCGGACTCCAGAACCACGGAGTATTGCAAATAGTGCAGCATCTCTATAACCAGTGGGGGTAGGGTCATCAAAGCAAGTTTGCATCAATTGGGCGATTTCTTCTGCCGCGAGAACACGTCCCCGCAATTGCTTGGTGACTTTAACGTTGGGAATGTCTACAGCACGAGCAAAATCAACAGCACTCATAATCTCTAACCGCAAGGCTTCTTTTAAAACTCGCCGCAAAGCACACAGCACTTTATTGACATAAGCTGGTGCATATTTTTCGCTCAACACAGAGCGGACTGCTGCCGTATGTTTGTAACGCAGTGCTGCCCAGTTCAGGGTCATCGCATCACAACTCGAGTTGGTTAACAATCGCGCGATCGCATTGAGAGCTTGGCGCATTGTGGGGCGGGAACCAGGGGAAAGGGTTGCCAAATAGACCGCAGCCGGATGTTCGATTAGCGGGATGGGAGAAGCCAGAGCGAGAGGAGAAGGTGTGCTGTTTTCAAGGGTTTGATGCATTTACTTATCGGAACGTTCATTCTTATAAGCCCCCTTTTGATAAGTGATGTCCCTCAGCACTGCCTCATCTCTAGTTTTGACGATTCCGCCACCACTGACGGAACACCCAGCCTCCGTTTACCTTTCTTCACTCTCGCCGGGGTCGGAACCGACGATGAAGCGATCGCTTTCTTTGATTGCTGAACTGTTGACTAATGGGCAAGCTGATTATTTAACCCTGGACTGGGCATCACTCAGGTACAAACACACCGCCGCAATTCGAGCTGCACTCATCAAAAATTATGAACCCGCGACAGTTAACAGGGTGCTGTGTGCGCTGCGGCGTGTTCTCAAGGAAGCGCTACGTTTAGAGTTAATGTCCCCGGTTGACTATGCTCGTGCAGTTGATATCAGCAGCGTGAAGGCAAGAAAGGAACTGCGGGGACGGGCATTAACACAGAACGAGATTGACGCATTGATGAGGGTTTGCTTTAGCGATCGCACCCCCGCCGGATTCCGTGACGCTGCACTAATCGCTATCCTTCGCGGTGCTGGCTTGCGTCGGGCTGAGGTGGTCAAACTTGACTTGAAGGATTTTAAATCTGATGGTGAGATAAAGGTTAGGTCAGGTAAAGGTCGTGTTGACAGGACGGTTTATTTATCCCCAGGTGCGATCGCTCTGGTCAATGATTGGATTGAAATCAGAACTCTCATCCCTGGAGCGCTGCTGTGTCAAGTTAACAAATCCGGTCGTGTAGTTCAGCAACGCCTTACACCCCAGGCGGTGTTATTCATTTTGCAAAAGCGAGGGTTAGAAGCGGGGCTAGAGCATTTCTCGCCTCATGATATGCGGCGTACATTCGTCTCAGACCTGCTTACAGCTGGTACAGATATTGCAACTGTGCAAAGTTTGGCCGGTCACTCAAACCCTGCCATAACTGCACGGTATGACCGTCGGGGAGAGGAGAGAAAACGCCGTGCTGCCGTACAGTTGGAGATTTTGGGGCGTTAGTGCTTATTTCCTCTAAGAAACTGGAACTGGGGGCGTGAGCTTCTTATGGGGTCATGACGAAGTACGTGTAAAATGGGACACGTTGTAAAGTTTTGTAAAGAATTCTTCTTACAGCAGTCAGTTACACGAAAACGAACGCCGCCACCTCATCCAATGTCTGCGGTAAAGTATCCAAGTCAATCGAGTAGTCACCAAATCGTTTGATATGACTATTCATGTAAGGACTTAAAGCGGCCACATCTTCACGCATAATTAAATAGCCTTCACGCTTCAAATCACGCAAAATAT
This sequence comes from Nostoc sp. CHAB 5715, assembly GCF_020829685.1. Classification (GTDB taxonomy): domain Bacteria; phylum Cyanobacteriota; class Cyanobacteriia; order Cyanobacteriales; family Nostocaceae; genus Nostoc. The sequence continues at coordinate 2,711 of NZ_JAIVFR010000372.1, forward strand.
TTGTTAAATCAACCACATTGTGAAAGATTACCGCATTAGCAATCAAATCATTATATTTAATAATTTTCTCTTGTTCTTCTGGAGCATTATAACCAATTATTCCAAATCCCCCAAAGAAAAACCATTTAGAAAAACCATGATAAGCTTCAACTTTATTTGTTGCAGCAGTAATCTGCTGTCTTAACTTAATATCAGAAATATACTCCAATAAGAATACTGTTCTTACTACTCGTCCCAATTCTTGAAAAGCTTGGTAAAGCCGATTTTTATGGCTATAGTTACCTAACTTTCGTAATAAAACTGGCGAAGAAACTTTTCCGGCTTGAATTGATAGCACAACCTGTAAAAGGTCTTGCCAATGAATTTTAATTAAAACCCAATTGATAGGATCTTTAAAAAGTAAATCAATGTGCTGATAAACTGTTTCTTTGTCGGGACGGAAGAAATTTAAATCTTTCCAGTTTCTAATGCGAGGCATTAACTTAATACCCAGCAAATAGGAAGACAGCAAAAACTGGTGTTGATTGACCTTGAGTGTCGGCATGAATCGTGTCCGGTTGGATATCAGATTTATTTTTTAATAAGCCTTCAATGATATAAACTGCTTCCCATGTTCCGCAAGAAATAAAGTGGCTAAATAATGCCACATAACTATCAGCAACGTGATGATAAGCAATGCCACCGTAACCACCATATCGAATATGGTACTCAGACAGCAGATTCTCTTCATAAAGTTCATATTTGGTTCCATCTGCTGCTGCTGTTGAGCCGTCACCCCATAACTTTGGCAAGTTCAAGACATTGTAGCGGTTAATTATATCGGTCAATGCTGCGTTTAGTTTATCTGCATTCACATGACGACGATTGACAAACGAAAGCTCTCTAGCAGTTACCACTCCTCGCATATGTCGTGCTGCTTGTGTTGGCCCTAAGTTACAACCATAAGCAAAGGTAGTTAGTAAATAACGCTCAATAGCACGTTCTAACTTGGGGTCAGAGCCACTCATTGGCCCAAAATGTCTTGTAAAATTAGTCCAATAATCAACATTTTTCAGAATATCAATTAAATTGCGTTCTGGAAAACGTTCGGAGACTGCTTCTATTATTGCCTTGGCTTGGAGACTCAATTCATGACGTGGTGGCTTTTTTAATACTGGTTCTCCTTGGTCATTAATTACAACTTGACGGTTATCAGGATAAGCTTCATCTACTTTTTGTGCTGTATCAGCAAGCATTGACTTTAATTTCTCAACAAAGCCAACGGCAGTTGAAACCAAGCCCAAATTCTGACAATATTGGTCAATCAGTGATAAACATTCTGACCAAGGAAGTAGTTGCTCTCTGTGGTCTGCATAATCCTCGCTACCATGAACACATATATCCCCAGACCTTAATTCTGCTGCCAAATAGGAGAAAACACAAACCTCAAAATGACGACGAATAATTTTAGAATGTTCTCCCTGTTGAGTAAACACAAGTTTCTGCCATTGCGGTGAAGCAAAATCTAGATTGATACTATCTTTGATAAATTCGCCACGTCGATGTGAGTTTTCAACCAGAAAATTTAATGCGTATACTACACTTTGTTCACTGGTAGTAGATGAAAACTTCAAAGCACTTAGTAACCGAAAAAATACACGGCGGTGGCTTTTGTAAAAACGCCATAGTAATGGAATATAGTTGTTCCCCTTATAGGCATTAACAGCTTCGCATTCATTCAACAATTGCTGCGCTCCTCCTACGGGTGCAAAAACCTGATTTACCTGACCGAGAATTTCTGTATTTACTGGTTCATCTACAAAAATTTCTAGAACATTGGTAAAAATTCTCAGCAATCTCTCTATAGTTGATTGTTGTTTTTCTCGGAGTTTATCTAGTTCTTCTTTAGCTTTATGATGAATGCTCCGCATCCTTTTGAGGAACATTTCGATTAAATTATCCCTAGTTTGTACCTGAGCCGAGTAAATTAAGCATAGTAAAATGGTAATTCGTTTGGGCAGCTTAATTGCTTTCATCTCAGAAGCAGTTAAAACCCTAGCCTCAGCAGCAAAATGTTGTATCTTAGTAGCAGTAATTTGGTCTAAAAATGGTTTGACATCCCCTAATGTTTCCAACCAAGTGAGGTGTATAAGTAAATCATTAAGATGATTGCGAGTTGGACGCTTGGGTAGCTGCTTGAGATTATTAAAAGGGGTAAGCCTTTCGGTCGGATAACTATCTAATAAGCTATTTATATACTCGATATATTCTTGCTCAAGTCGGTTAATAACAAAATTAAATATTTTTTGATTAACTAAATGTCGTATACGACGTACTAATCTGTCTAAAGTGTAAAATCCCGGTAATTCGTACCGTTGTTTGATTAGTTCGCCAATAGCGACGTTGATTAAATCAGCAGGATTATCCATGACTTTAGCTGATTCATGTACAGCTAATGCTGCTAAGTGTCTGGCATTTTTATCAAAATCATTTACCTTGAGATATTCGCGGATAGCAACTCGATGCCGATACATTGTTTTGTTGTTTTCATAACCCAAAACAATCTCAGTTGGCATTTTTAAGCAGCCACGAATGTGATTGACTATTGAGTTGGGAATCTCAGAAAGTTTTGGAAAATACCCTAATCGCTGAAATGCTTTTAATAAAACTATTAAGTTAAAGATATTGCTTTGTCCCTTGGCAGTTCTATAGGTGAAAGCAATTTCTGATTTTGTAGGAGTGTAAATTTCCGTAAGTTCTTTAGCAGTAAAGTAGCGCTTTAACCTGGGGTAAGCAGTACGTTCTATAGATGTCACTCTGAATGGGTGTGTACGATTTTTAACTTCAAAAAATATATATCACTAATAAGCCGCTCATCTCTTGCTTATGTATGGAAACATTACCAAAAAGAACTATTTATGGGCAAGTTTTTAACATGGAATGTGTGGGAAGTTGATTGTGTCGTACCCAATGTCACAGTACTCAATTATCATTTATGGGCAAGTTGGTTTTTATGGCTCATAATACTCCACCCCTCAAGGTTCCTAACCTAGAAAAACGCACACGAGAACATCTGCTGCCCAACGAAGTTGAAGCCATGATTAAAGCAGCTTCATCTTTTGGGCGGCACGGTCATAGAGATTCGACTTTAATTCTACTGGCCTATCGTCACGGTCTGCGGGTATCAGAATTGGTAGCCTTGCAATGGTCTCAAGTAGATTTTTCTAGTGGCACGATTTATATCAATCGACTCAAGCATGGTATCAGTTCAACCCATCCGTTACGTGCCAGAGAGTTGAGGTGGCTACGACAACTACAACGAGAATATCCTGCTTCCCCTTACCTGTTTGTTTCTGAGCGTGGTACTCCGATGGCTGCTGCCACAGCCTTTAACATTATTAGTCGTGCTGGCACTCTTGCTGGGTTAGCTTTATCGGTGCATCCGCATATGTTACGTCATGCCTGCGGGTTTTATTTAGCATCTCATGGTCATGACACCAGAGCTATTCAGGCTTATCTGGGACATAAGAATATTCAACACACTATTCGCTACACAGAACTCACGAGCGATCGCTTCCAGAAATTTTGGCTCGACTGAACCTAGTTTTGGTTCAAAATTTCTACAAATCAATGCTTTCAGCCGGATTTCTTTACAAAACTTTACAACGTGTCCCATTTTACACGTATTTCGTCATGACCCCTACACCACTGTTTCAGGTAATGTTTGTCCTGCAAAATGCACCGATGCCACCCTTGGAGTTGCCAGAACTGATCCTGAATCCTGTGATGGTGGACAGTAAGACAGCCAAGGTTGACCTGTCTCTATCGATGACAGATACGCCGCAGGGATTGATGGG
>NZ_JAIVFR010000373.1 GCF_020829685.1 Nostoc sp. CHAB 5715
GGTTAATGGTACTTTGTTACCAGGTAATCTCACAGTTGCAACTCACCTTTTGGGTACATCAATCTTGCCACATCTGGATGGTGTAATTCTGGCGCTGGAAGATATTACAGAAGCACCTTATCGCATTGATAGGATGCTGACACAGTGGCGTTTGAGTGGTGCTTTGTCTCAAGTGTGCGGTATTGCTTTGGGCGGTTTTACTCGCTGTGAAGCGCCGCCAACTGTGTCTAGCTTTAGTGTAGAAGAAGTATTGCGCGATCGCTTGGGTGATTTGGGTATTGCGATTGTTTCTGATTTACCTTTTGGTCATGATAGTCCGAATGCAGCCTTACCAGTGGGTGTAGAGGTAACTTTAGATGGGGATGCGGGAATATTAGCGATCGCACCATAGTTTCCCGCAAATATTTTTATCACAAAAAGTTTTGGTGGTACATAAAATCAAATAATATCCAAGTTACAGCTATTTTCAGGTAAATAAACCACGCGGTAGGGGTTTAGCATTGCTCATTGGTGTCAACTTAAGCTAAAAGTAGCTTAACTGTTAGCTTCCACGCCCGCCCAGAAATGAATTTCAGGGCTAATAGTTAAAGTCTACTAAAGTAGACTAAAGATTTTTTGCTATATTTAGTCATCTTCAGATGACTTCCGCTATTAGCAAGGAACTTCAGTTCCTTGCGGGACATGGCTTTTACGTTAAGTTGACACGTATGAGCATTGCTAAACCCCTACGATAGATGTGGTTCAAATACATGAAAACTGCTGTAAAGGACAATACAGTTCAGTTAAGCAATTTTTCCTTCTCTCTCTGTGTCCTCTGCGCCTCTGTGGTTCATTAAAAAAACGACTTTGGCAAAGAGTGCTAGCCTTAACCCAAGCGTATTGAGTTAAAGGACATTATTACTATTCATTTTTTCAAGATTTTTTGAAACCATTGTTCTACGCGATCGCCCATCGCCTCTAAAGAATAATTTGTTTCTGCTTGTTGCCGACAAGCATAACGGTCAATTTCATCCAAATGCTTAATCGCTTCTACTAAACCTTGAACACTATCAGGTTCCACTAAAAAACCAGTTTTGCCTTCTTGGACAATTTCTGTTAAACCACCCCGATGGTAAGCAATTAAAGGTACTCCACAAGCAAGCGCTTCTATTGCTACATTTCCAAAAGCTTCTACCCAACGGGGAGTTACTAACAAGGCTAGACATTTACCTAATTGTTGTTGTAACTCGACAGTAGGTAAAAAGCCCATATATTCTATCGGTGCATCTGGGTAGTCTTGACAAATCTTCTGCCAGTAAGTTTCATCTTGTTTCAGTCCAAATATTTTCAAAGGAATACCCGTGATTTTTGCAGATGCAACCGCATCTTCTAATCCTTTTTCCGGTGCTATTCTACCTACCCACGCCAAGTTATAGCTTGGTTGATTACAAAACTGATAAATAGATAAATCCATCCCATTCAGCAAACAAGTACACTGCTGTTCAAGCTTAAAAGTCGCTGCTTGTGTTTGACTGTGAACGCCAATAGTACCTGTAAACTGAGTTGCGATCTGCTCAATAATCTGATCCATAACATCTGTTAAAGAACCCATACTAATCAGATGAGCGATCGGAGTATTAAAAAATGGTGTTAAATACAAAGGTAGCCAATCATAAGCAAAATTCACAATTAAATCATAATCAGCCTGAACTTGTCGTGCATAATCCCACATATTCGCCAGAACAGAATTTTTCGGGATAAAAATTGGCTCAGTGCGAGTCTGATTTTGAGCTGGTATCTGGAGTTCTCCAGGGATTTCTTTAATAGGTAATGAACTGCTAATAGACCCCTGAGGTGCGACAATTTTTACTTGGTGTCCTCGCCGTAGCATCTCTTTGGCAATGTTAGAGATGGTCAACTCCACTCCGCCACCCAATCCTGAACCTAGTGAACCAATTGGAGTGGACATAAATAATAATTTATGGTACATTTTCGTCGTTAATCTATTTTCATAAAGATCATTTTTTCACCTAAACAACGTACTTATTGGGTTTCGCTGTAGCTCCATCCAAAAGACATGAAATTAAATTCAACTTTGCTTACGGTAGCAGCGGGTTGTAATTAGGTAAGGATGAAAAACCTCTAAGAAGTGACTCTGAAGTGTATGGAAAAATGTTTCTACTACTTTAGGATCATCTAAATGAAAAGGGTATTCTTGGTTAAAACCTTTAAAGAAATACCAATTCACTATCATCTTACCTTTAAAATTCAAAGCTTGATAAAATTGTAATAACTGTTCGCTAGGATCTAACACATGTTCTAAAACATCAAAGCACAAAATCGTATCAAATTTATCTTTTGCAGGCATTTCCAGAGCAAAAACTATTTTCTTGTCCAATCCCATTTTCTTAGATCGATACTGAACAAAATCACGATTGATCGGATTAATATCATAATAAATTACTTGTTCAACTTGTGGACAAAGAGCAGCGCCAAGGGCATGAGTTCCTATTCCACCACCAAAATCCAACACTCGACCTTGAGCATAATCTGCAATCAACCGCAAGGTATCTCCAATGTACTCATGACTTGACAGATGCCAAGCCCCCAATTCAAATAAGTAAAGTTCTCCTACTTTCTCACGATAAAAAGCATTTGCTTCTTGCCAATTAAAATCTTTGTGTCCTAAATTTTTTATTTCTTCTTGTTTTGTTGCTAACTTTATCTCTACGGTTTCTGGATCTAAATGTAAAAACTCTTGTAGATGATGCTTAAATTGAAATGAATTTTCTAAATAGCTACTTAAGAAAGAAGGCGTAGGAAAGTTACCCATAAAATTTGTGTCACAATGAAATTAACGTATCCTATTATAAAATAAATCTATACTAATTTAACTTATTAGCACTCGTAAATATGGAGACAAAATGTAGTATATAGCAGTCCTAAATGATTCAGAAATTTATTTTTTTCTTCTCTTGGCGCTCTTGAGGGTGAAGTGATAGATGCACAAAAAATCTATAAATTGGCATAAAGTTACCCTTTTCCAATCCCAAATTCAAAAATTTTCCCGCCAGTTGACCAATTCTGCTTGGCGGGTTTCACTGATGGGAATTCTTCTGAGTATATTTTTATATGGTTGTCAGGGGGCAGTCCAGAAGAATGATGGAGTAATTCATCTGAGTCTATGGCAATCAATCAATCCCCCGATTAATCGGGATGTGTTTAATAAACTAGTAGATAAATTTAATCAGACTCATACTGATGTGAAGGTGGAATCTATCTTTATAGGTCAACCCCAATTGCCAAAAATATTAACAGCAGTTGTGGGCAATGCGCCTCCAGATATTCTGTCATTCGATCCTCAATTGACAGGTCAGTTTATGGAACTAGGGGCAATTCGTCCTTTAGAAGAATGGCTGGACAAATTTCGATTCAAGTCGGAAATTAGCCCCAATTTATGGGAGGGATTAAAATTAGACGGTCATCTTTGGTCAATCCCACTTTACACGGGCAATGTAGGGATTTTTTACCGACCTAAACTTTTCCAAGCTGCGGGAATTACGCAACTTCCTAAGACTTGGGAAGAGTTAAGGGAAGTTGCCAAAAAATTGACCATAGATCGCAATGGCGACAATCGACCTGAACAGTACGGAATGTTACTGCCTTTAGGAAAGGAAGAATGGACTGTATTTACTTGGTTCCCCTTTTTATTGAGCGCTGGCGGAGAGATTGTCACCAATAACCGTCCGAATTTGACGAATGCAGGAGCGATCGCAGCCTTACAATTTTGGCAAGACCTATTAAAAGATGGTTCCGCAACCCTTTCTTCCCCAGAGCGAGGTTATGAAGAAGACGCTTTTATTGCAGGTCGTGTTGCTATGCAGCTTACAGGCCCTTGGACTTATATCATGAAGTCTAATGTTGACTTTAACGTATTCCCTATACCTGCAAATGTGAAACCTGCTACAGTGACAGCCACTGGAAATATGTATTTGATGAAGACCACACCAGCAAGAGAGCAAGCTGCACTCAAATTTTTAGAGTATGTTTTAAGTGAAGAATTCCAAACAGAATGGAGCATAGGGACGGGTTTTTTACCAGTTAACATTAAATCTGCCCAAAGTCAGGCTTATCAACAATTTCTCCAGCAAAAACCTGTCTTGAAAGTCTTTATTGAGCAAATGCCTGTATCAGGTTCTCGACCAATCATTCCTGGCTATAGTCGTTTATCTGAGAGTTTAGGTCGAGCCATTGAAGCCACCATGCTAGGAACATCTCCAGAAACAGCACTCAAACAAGCTCAAGCAAACATTGATTCAATTTGGGATTCCCCATAATCTAGATGAAATCTAAAATCCTAACTAAGGCTTCCTTTTTACTTAGCCTTGCAAAAACTAGGTTTCAAACCCGATGCTTAATTATGATCAACCAGAAATTCCACTTTGGCGATGTGAATTTCTTTTCAAGGTACACAAGCCAATTGCTGGTACAATTCCCAAAATTAGTGCTGTAAATCCTTGTCCACTCCAATAGAGTATAAAACTACGGTTGGCTTCTGGAATGAAATTTTGCACAATAAAAAGCAACCAAACCAAAATAGTAATCAAGAAGAAAGAAATTGAGGGTAAAAAATTCCACCACCAAATACCTGTTGTGTATCGCCTCAATACCAGCCATTGGCAAAGCCCCAGCCAAATACCAGAAATAATATATGCGATCGCAGACAAAAATCCCAAAATAAAAGTTTCTTCAGGAGATGATGAGACAATGGTTAAAATATAGTTAATCCAAGCTGTAGAAACGCCGTTAGCAATCAGCCAACCGACGCTAGTTGCAAATATCCACTGCCAACCTGGTAAATATCGGTAAAGAACAAGGCTCTGGTCAGCAGCGAAAATCACGGCAAATACAACATTGCTGAGACTTCTAACCAAAATGCTCCATGTTTGTGGTTGAATTGCAACGCTAGGTGAGGTTTGGAGAATAATTTTCTCTAAGGCGATACTGGCAACGCCACCCACAACCCATCCGATCAAGGTCATTAAGGTAAACTGAATAAAGAACCTCTGTCGCTGTGATCGCGGAATCAAAAGTTTTTCTAAGTTAGGATCATTATTAGCAGATGCAACATCATCGGGACTGTTAGAGTCAGTTTGCATAGTTAGGGGAGTGGGGAGTGGGGAGTGGGGAGTGGGGATGAGGAAGATGAGGAAGATGAGGGAGTAGAGGAAGAAGAACTATTGATTATTAACCAATGCCCAATACTTCGGCTTCGCTCAGTACAAGTGCCCAATGCCCCATGCCCAATTCCCAATCCTCAGTTCAATATTGATTCTTGTTTTATCCTATTTCTCACTCCTTATTCCCCACTCCCCACTCCCCACTCCCCACTCCCCATTCTCCTTTTACTCCAAACCTGCTGAAAAAGCGTAATCCCAGAATGATAAGCTAAACAGTGGCATAAAAATTGTGACTTAGGATGAAGTGATAAATGGGTGTTTCTTTAACGACTCCTCATCTCTTACGGGCTGCTCGTGGTGAAGTAGTAGATCGTCCCCCCGTATGGATGATGCGACAAGCGGGACGATATATGAAAGCATATCGAGACTTAAGAGATAGGTATCCTTCGTTTCGCGATCGCTCCGAAATTCCAGAAGTAGCAATTGAAGTTTCCTTACAACCCTGGAGAGCTTTCCAACCAGACGGAGTAATTTTATTTTCTGATATTGTCACCCCATTACCTGGTTTGGGCATTGACATGGATATTGCCGAAGGTAAAGGGCCAATCATTCACTCGCCCCTCCGCACTCAAGAACAAATTGAACGTCTGCATCCTTTAGAACCAGAAGCAGCTCTACCATTTATTAAGACAATTTTACAAGCACTGCGTTTTGAAGTAGGCGATAAATCGACGGTGTTGGGCTTTGTGGGTGCGCCGTGGACGTTAGCAGCTTATGCAGTTGAAGGAAAAGGTTCTAAAACCTACTCCATCATCAAAAACATGGCATTTTCAGATCCAACGATATTGCATCAATTGTTAGCTAAACTAGCAGATGCGATCGCCATCTATGCCCGCTACCAAATTGACTCTGGCGCTCAAGTTGTGCAAATGTTCGATTCTTGGGCGGGTCAATTGAGTCCTCAAGATTATGATACCTTTGCTCTCCCCTATCAGCAGAGAGTTTTCCAGCAAGTCAAGCAAACCCACCCGGATACACCTTTGATTCTGCTAGTTAGCGGTAGCGCGGGTGTGTTGGAAAGAATGGCACAATCTGGCGCTGATATAGTCAGTGTAGACTGGGCTGTGGATATGGCAGACGCACGAGCCAGATTGGGTAAGCAAGTCAAAGTTCAAGGAAATCTTGACCCAGGCGTGTTATTCGGCTCTAAACAGTTTATCCGCGATCGCATTCTTGATACCGTTCGCAAAGCTGGTAATTGGGCAGACAATCACCAGCCGGAAAAGCAATTCAAGCCTTTATTAAAGAGCTAACACGTGGGTGACAAGTGCGCTTTGTGTGCCACAATCGATGGTGACAAGTGCGGTTGCAGTACCACGATCAACG
>NZ_JAIVFR010000374.1 GCF_020829685.1 Nostoc sp. CHAB 5715
GATTGATACCCTAGCAACTTCTGCGATCGCTCTTAATTGAGTTGTCAGTGTAGCAGCAAGTTCATTTACATTATCTGTCAAATCTTTCCAAGTTCCAGCCGCCCCAGGGACTCTAGCTTGTCCGCCTAACTTCCCTTCGATTCCCACTTCTCGCGCTACTGTAGTTACCTGATTGGCAAACGTTGCTAGGGTATCAATCATCTCGTTGATTGTCTCTGCCAAGGTTTCAATTTCTCCCTTAGCATCTAACATCAGTTTCCGCTTCAAGTCACCATTAGCAACTGCTGTTACAACTCTGGCGATACCGCGCACTTGTGCCGTTAAGTTCCCCGCCATCGAGTTAACATTATCTGTTAAATCTTTCCAAGTCCCTGCAACACCTTGGACTTGCGCTTGTCCGCCTAACTTCCCTTCAGTTCCCACTTCCCGCGCCACCCGCGTTACTTCACTTGCAAAGGAACTAAGTTGATCCACCATCGTGTTGGTGGTGTTCTTCAAGTCTAAAATTTCGCCTCTGGCATCGACGGTAATTTTCTTAGAAAGGTCGCCATTAGCTACAGCTTTGGTAACTTCCGCGATGTTGCGAACTTGTCCGGTGAGGTTCTCCGCCATCGAGTTAACGTTGTCCGTTAAATCTTTCCAAGTCCCAGCAACTCCTCTGACGTAAGCTTGCACGCCTAATTTACCTTCCGTTCCCACCTCACGGGCAACCCTTGTAACTTCTGATGCAAAAGAATTTAGCTGATCCACCATTGTATTAATGGTGTTTTTAAGTTCCTGAATTTCACCTTTAACATCAACGGTGATTTTCTTAGATAAGTCGCCGTTTGCTACCGCCGTGGTAACTTCGGCAATGTTCCGCACTTGCGCTGTCAAACTTCCCGCCATGAAATTTACACTTTCGGTCAAGTCTTTCCAAGTACCTGCCCCTCCCTTAACTTCTGCTTGTACGCCCAGCTTACCTTCGGTTCCCACCTCCCGCGCCACCCGCGTCACTTCACTTGCAAAGGAATTGAGTTGATCCACCATCGTATTGATGGTGTTTTTGAGTTCCAAAATTTCACCTTTGACATCAACGGAAATTTTCTTCGAGAGGTCGCCATTTGCCACCGCCGTTGTGACTGTAGCAATATTTCGCACTTGTGCTGTTAAGCTTCCCGCCATAAAGTTCACGCTGTCGGTCAAGTCTTTCCAAGTGCCAGCTACGCCGCGCACATCTGCTTGTACGCCCAGTTTACCCTCGCTTCCCACCTCACGGGCAACTCTTGTGACTTCCGATGCAAAAGAGTTGAGTTGATCCACCATTATATTGATGGTATTTTTCAACTCCAGAATTTCACCTTTGACAGCAACAGTAATTTTCTTAGATAAGTCACCATTTGCGATCGCAGTTGTCACTTCGGCAATGTTCCGCACCTGTGCCGTCAAGCTTCCCGCCATGAAGTTCACGCTGTCGGTTAAATCTTTCCAAGTACCAGCAACGTCTTTGACTTCCGCTTGAACGCCCAGCTTACCTTCAGTTCCCACCTCACGGGCAACCCTTGTTACTTCACTTGCAAAGGAACTGAGTTGATCCACCATTGTGTTAATGGTATTTTTCAACTCCAGAATTTCACCTTTGACATCAACGGTGATTTTTTTGGATAAGTCGCCTCTTGCAACCGCCGTAGTTACTTCCGCAATATTCCGCACTTGTGCCGTCAAGCTTCCCGCCATGAAGTTTACGCTATCCGTTAAGTCTTTCCAAGTGCCAGCCACGCCGCGCACTTCTGCTTGCACACCCAGTTTCCCTTCGCTTCCCACTTCACGGGCAACTCTTGTAACTTCTGATGCAAAAGAGTTAAGCTGATCCACCATTGTGTTAATGGTGTTTTTCAACTCCAGAATTTCGCCTTTGACATCGACGGTGATTTTCTTGGATAAGTCGCCTGTTGCAACCGCCGTAGTTACTTCGGCAATATTTCGCACTTGTGCCGTTAAACTTCCCGCCATGAAGTTTACGCTATCGGTTAAATCTTTCCAAGTGCCAGCCACGCCGCGCACATCGGCTTGTACACCCAGTTTACCTTCACTGCCCACTTCACGGGCAACTCTTGTCACTTCACTTGCAAAGGAACTGAGTTGATCCACCATTATATTGATGGTGTTCTTGAGTTCAAAAATTTCACCTCTAACATCGACAGTGATTTTTTTAGATAGATCACCATTTGCGATCGCAGTAGCAACTTCAGCAATATTTCGCACCTGTCCGGTGAGATTACCCGCCATTAAGTTAACGTTATCAGTTAAATCTTTCCAAGTCCCCGCCACTCCCCGGACTTCTGCTTGTACGCCCAACTTACCTTCAGTTCCCACCTCACGCGCAACTCTTGTCACTTCCGATGCAAAGGAATTAAGCTGATCCACCATTGTGTTGATGGTATTTTTCAACTCCAGAATTTCGCCTTTCACATCCACAGTGATTTTCTTGGATAAATCGCCATTAGCTACCGCCGTAGTTACTTCGGCAATATTCCGCACCTGTGCCGTCAAGCTTCCCGCCATGAAATTCACGCTATCGGTCAGGTCTTTCCAAGTACCCGCTACCCCGCGAACTTCTGCTTGACCGCCTAATTTTCCTTCAGCACCCACCTCACGGGCAACTCTTGTTACTTCTGATGCAAAGGAATTGAGTTGATCCACCATGATGTTGACGGTGTTTTTCAACTCTAAAATTTCGCCTTTGACATCAACAGTAATTTTCTTGGAAAGGTCGCCATTCGCTACCGCCGTTGTCACTTCCGCAATGTTACGGACTTGGGCTGTCAAATTCCCTGCCATCAAGTTAACGTTGTCAGTTAAATCTTTCCAAGTACCTGCCACTCCTTTAACTTCGGCTTGCACGCCCAACTTCCCTTCAGTTCCCACTTCACGGGCAACTCGCGTTACTTCCGATGCAAAAGAATTAAGTTGATCCACCATTGTGTTAACGGTGTTTTTCAGTTCGAGAATTTCGCCTTTGACATCGACAGTGATTTTTTTGGATAAGTCACCATTTGCGATCGCAGTGGCAACTTCGGCAATGTTGCGAACTTGTCCGGTGAGATTACCCGCCATCAAGTTAACGTTATCCGTCAAATCCTTCCAAGTGCCAGCCACACCTTGCACTTCGGCTTGGACACCCAACTTACCTTCAGTTCCCACCTCACGGGCAACCCGCGTTACTTCCGATGCAAAAGAACCAAGCCGATCCACCATCGTGTTGACGATATTAGCAGTTTGGAGAAACTCACCTTGGAGGGGTTTGCCGTCAATTTCTGTGGCGATCGTTTGGGATAAGTCACCATTGGCGACTGAGCGAATTACCCGAGTAGTTTCAGCTGTTGGTTGAACTAAATCTGTAATTAGAGTATTGACAGAAGTAACACAATCTGACCAGGAACCTCGAACATCTCCGAGAGAGGCGCGATCGGCAATTTTGCCTTCTTTGCCGACAACGTTACCAATCCGTTGTAGTTCTGCCGCCATCCGCTCATTTTGATCAATAATATCATTGAGGGTATCAGCTATTTTCCCCGCTATACCAGTATTGTCTATGGGCATCCGAGCCGAGAAGTCACCCTGTTTAACAGCATTCAGCGTTCTTAACAACTGATTTAAATCTAGATTATCACTGTCTCTAGTTAACTGTTCGGTTGCCATAGCCTTATCCTTAATCTTGAATCTTGAGGAATTTTTTGTATTTTTTGCACCCCGTACCTAGTGAGATAACTTTTAGGTAATGCGGATCAAAATAGAGAGCAGGGAATAGAAAGTGGATCAAACTAATTTTTTATGGGTGCGAGTGTAAGCAGTTAATAAAGACTGCTAACTAAACGGTATTGCCGTCGATGTATCTGGCATACCACTTAGCTAATCATAGCTAGTTGAACTCTGTTGTGGAGCATCAATTGTCGGCGATGCCTAACTTGGGCGAGTAAGCGATCGCACGGTAGAACACACGATGACAATTAACATTAACGTGAATTCGATTGCTCATATATAGCAGTTCTCGCTTGGGTGCAGTACAGTTTTGACCTCTCTCCTAAAAGGAGAGAGGCTTTGAATTTTACTCCCCAACGCTAGAAGGGAAGGGGCTGGGGGTTAGGTCTGTATTCCATGCAATAGAGAACCGCTATAATATCTACCCAATTTGCTCAATCAAAAAACCTCTAAGAAGGTTTTACTACGCAAAACCGTCCCTCTCCGACTCGGAGAGGGACAGACTTGAACTTTAGTTCAAGGCAGGGAGAGGTTCGTCGAACTCACGTTAAGATTACGTTTTATGATTTTTGGAATTTGAGGAAAGCAGCAAATCAAGAAATCCTAACTGATAACTGAAGGTTTGCTAAAGTCAGAAATATCCGGCAACTCCAAGGATTGGCAAATGGTTAGAGAGTACTCAGCCCAGAGACATCTGCCTCCACTTGAAAGTGGCGATCGCCTAACTCGCCCTGAATTTGAACGGCGTTATGCGGCTGCACCCCATATCAAGAAAGCAGAACTGATTGAAGGAATCGTTTACGTGGCATCTCCCTTAAGACATGAGCAGCATGGCAAACCCCACAGTCGGGTGATAACTTGGTTAGGAGTCTACCAATCACTGACTCCTGGCGTTGATTTGAGTGATGCCGCAACCGTCAGACTAGATTTAGACAATGAACCCCAGCCAGATGTAGTGCTGTTTATTGAACCAGACGCAGGCGGACAAACCCGTTTGAGCCGCGACGGTTACATTGAAGGATCTCCCGAATTGATTGTTGAAATTGCAGCGAGTAGCGCCGCTATTGATAGAGGCAGCAAAAAGCAGGTTTATCGCCGTAATGGGGTGTTGGAGTATGTAATCTGGCAATCTTACGAGAATAAAATTGAATGGTTTTGCCTAATTGATCGCGACTATCGATTGCTATCTCCCAGTGCAGATGGAATTATTCGCTCTGGGGTGTTTCCGGGTTTGTGGTTAGAGGTGGAGGCACTGTTAAACAATCAGATGGTGCGAGTGTTGGAGGTGGTGCAAGCGGGTTTGAAGTCACTGGAACATGATTAGGTTTATCCTGCTCCATTTTCTTAAGCAGCTGCTCAAGCACAGTTTCTAATTTAGCAATATCTATTGATATCCCGCAAGGAACTGAAGTTCCTTGCTAATAGCAAAAGTCATCTGAAGATGACTAAATATACTCAAAAATATTTAGTCTACTTTAGTAGACTTTAGCTGTTAGCCTGGGAATTGATTCCCAGGCGGGTGAGGAAGCTAACAGATCAATGTTGGGTTTCGTTCCTCAACCCAACCTACAATCAATTTTTTTTGCAACAATTTAGTCTTGACACGCCACTACGTATTTTTTCAACTCACGATCGCACCCAACGCCCCATTCATAGATCCATTTACAGAAGAAACCTTAACAGAATCAGCTGCTAAAGAATTGGTGACTTGGGAATTGCCTAGTACGCTTCGCTTCTTCTTGGTATTACCTCGTCGCGCACCACCCGCCATCTCGTATTCCTGGCTGGTTTTACCGTAACGGCTAGCAACTCCTAGTAACATTTTTTCTGACATTGCTATTACAGCCTGTTCTGCGTTCTTCACGTCATCTGTGAGTTTGTCAATGGTAGATAATGCAGTGTTGTAGGCAGCAAGCTTAGACCGGAGATCGTTAATTGTCATGGTGTAAGCTTGTATAGTCAATCCTTGGCCAAAGTCAAGTTCTACACTGATAGATTGTAAACTTTCAATCCGGCGATCGGCTCGTTCTAAAATGCTGGAATTTCTTTTACGACGTGCCATAATGCATCTCTGCTACTAGGTTAATAGTACTGTTTTATACCACAACATTTCTGATTTTCATGGGAAAATATCGCAAATCAGTTGCGTAGGCGTAGCCCGCACTTCGGCTGCGCCCTTCGGCTACGCTCAGGACAGGCTCAGTGACCACCGTAGACATCGCATCTCTAAAGGTTTAGTTAATTTCACTTAGACTATATTTTCTTCCAGGTAATAAATAGATTTATAAGTTCATTACAACAATTGCTGCAATGATTTAAGCCTTTCTTATACATGGAAGAACATTTGTTGCAAAGTATTAAACATTTGCAGCAACGACTTATACCTTTGCAAGAAAAACTTAAGCCTTTCTTATACATGGAAGAACATTTGTTGCAAAGTATTAAGCATTTGCTGCAACGGCTTATACATTTGTTAGAAAAACTTAAGCCTTTCTTATACATGAAGTAATCTTAGCTGCAAAGGTTTAAATTTTCACAGTTTCAAGCGTAGGAGCGATCGTTTTGCTTGTTGTCTGAGATAATACCTCTTGCATAAATCAAGCAATTTGAACCAATACAGTTCAGTTAAGGATTTTTGGTACTGATTTTAGACCTGTAGAGACGCGAAATTGTAGGGTGCATCCCAGTTTTTATTTTGCTCTTGAGAATAACTGTCATTGCGAACGCGAGTGCGTCTCGTAGAGAGGAGGAACGACGAACGCAAGTGCGTGTCCAAGACTTGCAATCTCATGGACTCGTTT
>NZ_JAIVFR010000375.1 GCF_020829685.1 Nostoc sp. CHAB 5715
AAGTAAAATTGAGGAGGCACGTCAGAGGTTTGGTATAGGAGAGCCACGAAGCCACTCTGGAGCAGAACAGATCAATGGATATGCTTGTGACATCGATACAGATCCCTTTGTGCAGCGCTTAGTAACTTACTTGCAAGCTAGTCAGTACAAATTGCACAAAGCCTACCGTTCTATTGCTGCCCAAGCACGAAAAGAACGATTAGTCAACTCGATTAGCACAGCCATTCGGCGATCGCTCGATCCACACGAAGTTCTCCAGGTGGCGGCACAAGAATTAGGACAACACCTAGAAGCTTGTCGCTGTCTAATTTACCGCGCTCAAGCCACAGATAGCCAAGCCATAATTGAACACGAGTTTTTAACTCCTGGTATTTTATCTGTTCGTGGACAAACCTGGGAGTTAGAAAAAAATTCTCTATTTCGGGACATAATGCAACAAGGCGAAGGGGTTTGTATTAGCGATACACTAAATGACCCTCGTGTTAACAATTCGCCAGCCCTCTCCTTGATCGCCAAAAAGTTTGCCATTCGTTCTTGGCTGATGGAACCAGTATTCTATCAAGGGCGATTATTGGGCATCGTGGAGTTACACTATTGCCGAATGCCACCGCACGAGTGCCAACCTGGGGAATTGGATTTGGTAGAAGCGATCGCTACCCAAGTGGGAGCAGCTCTCATCCAAGCGGAAGCTTACGCCAACCTAGAAGAACTTAACCAGCAGTTAGAAGCCCTAGACCGCACCCGCAGCAACCTCATAGCCATCACCGGACATGAACTGCGTACCCCCCTATCCACCATTCAAGTGTGCCTGGAAAGCCTTGCTAGTGAGCCGGATATGCCTTTGGAGTTGCAGCAGGTCATGCTCAACACTGCTCTTTCCGACTCAGAACGGATGCGAAAACTGGTACAAGATTTCCTCACACTTTCCAACTTGGAAAGCGGTCGGGTGGAATGGCATCCAGAATCTCTCACATTACAAGAGTGTGTAGATTTATCACTCAGCCGAAATCGCACGCGTTCCTCAACTGAAAAGCCACCCAAAATCAATACTCAAATTGCCGAAAACCTACCTTTGGTTAGAGCTGACGGTGATTGGCTGGTAGAGGTACTGGCAAAACTCATAGATAACGCTTGTAAATTTACGCCACCCCAAGGAGAAATCACCATTAAAGCGATTTACAACAGCCATCAAATGGTTGAGGTGACTGTAGCAGACACTGGACGCGGCATTGAACCAAATCGTTTAGAAGTAGTTTTTGACCGCTTCTATCAAGAAGAGGGAGCCTTGCGCCGCACCACTGGCGGCACTGGACTTGGTTTAGCAATTTGCCGTCAAATTGTTAATGGCTGGGGTGGGGAAATTTGGGCAGAGTCAACAGGCAAAGACCAGGGTAGTCAGTTTCACTTCACCATCCCGATCGTTCAAAGTAGCAAAGAGGAAAAGCGAACAAAAGTCAAGAGTAGATAGGGATTGGGGATTGGGCATGGGGCATGGGGCATGGGGCATGGGGCATGGGGCATTAGTTTTTAACAAATGACTAATGACTAATGACTAAAAACTGTTACAGTCTATAACGCGATCGCAATATGATCCTGGTTGCGGTGTTAGGATTCCCTAAAAACGTTGAGAGAATCACTTATGGCAGAAACACTCTCTGGACAAACCCCGCTATTCGGTGGCAGCATCGGTGGCTTGCTCACAAAAGCAGAAGTGGAAGAAAAGTACGCTATTACTTGGACTAGCCCGAAAGAGCAAGTTTTTGAATTGCCTACAGGTGGTGCTGCTACTATGCGGCAAGGTGAAAACCTGCTGTATATAGCTCGTAAAGAATATGGAATCTTTTTGGGCGGTCAGCAACTCCGGAAACTCAAAATTACAGATTACAAAGTTTACCGGATTTTACCCAACGGAGAAACCACTTTACTTCACCCAGCTGATGGTGTCTTCCCTGAAAAGGTTAACCCAGGTCGTGACAAAGTGCGTTATGTAGACCGTCGTATCGGACAAAACCCCAGTCCTTCTAAAGTTAAGTTTAGTGGTGTTACTACCTACGACGCTCCGTAACTAGCTGTTAGTAGCTAATGGGTAATTAGTAATGGATAATTGGTAAGAAAAATAATTACCCATTACCCATTACCAATTACCCTTAAAAAATAATGATGTTTCCGGATTTCTCGCAGTTTTCGACCCTAGCACAACAAGGCAACTTCGTCCCGGTATATCAAGAATGGGTAGCAGACCTAGATACGCCCGTATCTGCTTGGTATAAAGTCTGTGCAGGTCAGCCCTATAGCTTTTTGTTGGAATCGATCGAAGGTGGGGAAAAACTGGGACGCTATAGTTTAGTGGGTTGCGATCCTCTGTGGGTTTTGGAAGCAAGAGGCGATCGCACAACCCAAAAAAACCGTGATGGTTCACAGGTCGTTTTTGCAGGCGACCCTTTTACAGCTTTAGCTGAATGTTTAGCACCTTTTCACCCAGTCAAGTTACCACAGCTACCGCCAGGAATTGGCGGTTTGTTTGGGTTTTGGGGCTATGAATTAATTCGCTGGATTGAGCCGCGTGTGCCAATTTATCCACCAGATGAGCGAAATATCCCTGATGGGTTGTGGATGCAGGTAGACCACCTACTGATTTTTGACCAAGTGAAGCGGAAAATTTGGGCGATCGCTTATGCTGATTTACGTAATGTAGAGACGTTACATGTAACGTCTTTACACGCAGCCTATCAACAAGCGTGCGATCGCGTCACCCAAATGCTCGAAAAGCTATCTCTACCCCTATCGCCAGAAAAAACTCGCTTGGAATGGAAACCGCCAGGGAGCAGGGGAGCAGAGAAGCATACTTCGACTCCCTTCGACTACGCTACCTCGACTTCGCTCGGCACAAGTCAGGGCAAGTCGCTCAGTAACCGGGGGAGCAAAGCAGCAGAGGAGTACAATAGTAATTTCACCCGCCCAGATTTTTGTGCCAGTGTCCAAAAGGCCAAAGACTACATCAAAGCAGGCGATATCTTCCAAGTAGTAATTTCCCAGCGACTATCAACAGCATACACTGGCGACCCCTTTGCCCTTTATCGCTCCCTACGTCAGATAAATCCTTCGCCTTACATGGCTTACTTTAACTTCCAAAATTGGCAAATCATCGGTTCCAGTCCTGAAGTGATGGTGAAAGCCGAAACCGATTCAGATGGTGGAGTAATAGCAACAGTACGCCCAATTGCCGGGACACGTCCACGGGGTAAAACCACCCAGGAGGATGCAGCCTTTGCAAAGGATTTACTCGAAGATCCCAAGGAAGTTGCCGAACATGTGATGCTTGTAGATTTAGGGCGGAATGATTTGGGGCGTGTTTGTGAAAATGGTAGCGTCAAAGTTGATGAATTAATGATAGTTGAGCGCTACTCCCATGTGATGCACATAGTCAGCAATGTTGTAGGGAAATTAGCATTTGGTAAAACAGCATGGGATTTATTGAAAGCTTGCTTCCCAGCAGGTACGGTAAGCGGCGCACCTAAGATTCGGGCAATGGAAATTATCCACGAGTTAGAGTCTAGTCGTCGGGGTGTTTATTCCGGTGTGTATGGATATTACGATTTTGAAGGACAATTAAATAGTGCGATCGCAATTCGCACAATGGTAGTGCATGATAATACGGTAAGCGTGCAAGCCGGTGCAGGTTTGGTGGCTGATTCTGAGCCAGAAAAAGAATACGAAGAGACGCTCAATAAAGCTAGAGGTCTATTAGAGGCGATTCGTTGTTTGCGTTGAACTCGGGCTTAGGGACTAGGGACTTGTACTGAGCGACTTGTACTGAGCGTAGTCGAAGTAAGCCGAAGTATTGGGGACTGGGGACTGGGAAATTTGTTCCAAAATTTGGGATGGGTCAAAGCAAATTCCATAATTTTTCTGCTCTTTACCCAATCCCCAGTCCCTAATCCCTAATCCAATACGCTTGGGTTAAGAAATATTATCCGTTGAGGCAGGCAGGGGGAGCAGGGGACGCAGGGGAAGCAGGGGGGAGAAAAAGCTTATCTGAACCGTATTGATCCCTAATCCCCAATCCTTAATCCCCAGTCCCTTTTACTACCTGTATAGTTACTTTCGCCAATTAATTGCACACCGATTTTTGTTTGTTAATTGTAAAACCGAGCTTGATATAAGTACAGTAACAGTTCGATTTGCTGTATGAGAATCTAGACCAGACTTTAAAAGTTGATTTATCAATATCGTTCTATTTTGAATTACATAGGTTTTACTTTGAACTGCAAGATGTTTGGAAACAATTTGTGCTACTTCTAAACCTACATATCCACAATCGTAGAGAGAGGGAACAGGGAACAGGGAACGGGGAACAGGGAAGAAGGAATAAAGGTGTACTGAGTTTTGTTCAAAAATCAAGTAGGAGTCCTATATCTATCATTTTTTTATTTTTAAATTAAATAAATATAAATTATTTTAAAGATTTTTTGCAGTAACTTGACATCAAAATAAAAGCAGTAATAGCCGTACTAAGCAAGTAGGGTATTTTGGATTTGTGCAAGAAGTAGGCAATGTCTACAAAGGGCTGTGACACTCGAACGCGAACAGGTGCGATCGCACGAGAAGACTCGATTTAGCTTCTCTAAGAGACGCAATCGCTTCAGTTAAGGATTGTTTATCAAAATTTGATGCGTGTAGAGACGTGCAATGTCTACGACGGGCTACGCCTACACTTTTGGAAGTGAATATGCACAAAGCCAGCAATTGTGCATAATCTGTTTTAAGCAAAACTTATATTTATATAAGCAGAACTTATCAATTTATAACTGAGAAGTCTTGCTTATTTGTAACGAAATTGTTATATTTCTTTACACATAGATACAAAAGCAACCTAAATGCGTTAAACCACTGTTGATCAAGGTTTTCTAGATAACTATGCAGTTGAGCCTGCAATGTGCTTTGCCGAGTATCCAAACTCACAGGCAAGAGAATCGCTATGTTTTTGGTAAAGCGATATCTACGCCAAGACTGCTGAGTGCCTTTTTTAACAGCTAAACGCATTTACTTCCGTCTTTGCACATTTGATTTTCACATTCGATAGAACTGTAATTTTCTTTTGGGAACATCTGCTATGTCTTTTACCATCCAGTCAGCTCAAAGTATTTTTCCCGGCACCCTAGTTGCTGACATTGTTCCAACTGTTATCGAATCATTCTCTCAGCTCAATGCTGAAGATCAACTAGCATTACTCTGGTTTGCCTATACCGAGATGGGTAGAAGTATTACGGTTGCCGCTCCAGGAGCAGCTAACATGATCCTCGCACAAGGCTTACTCGAACAAATTAAGCAGATGCCTTTTGAGGCTCAAACGCAAGTCATGTACGATCTGGCTAACTGTGCTGACACTCCCCTGTGCCGTTCCTATGCATCCTTTACCGTGAACATCAAGTTGGGCTTCTGGTATCAGTTAGGAGAATGGATGGCTCAGGGAATCGTTGCTCCTATCCCAGAAGGCTACAAGCTTTCTCCGAAAGCTGCTGATGTGTTGCAAGCAATCCGCAATGCTGATTCAGGTCAACAAATCACAATTTTACGTAATACCGTAGTTAGCATGGGATTTGACCCGAACGCTCCTGGTAGTTACAAAAAAGTTTCAGAGCCACTGTCTCCTCCCATTGCACCAGCGTTTCGGACTAAAGTCACCATTGAGGGTATCAACAACGCTACGGTGTTGGGCTATATCAACAACATGAATGCCAATGACTTTGATGCTGCGGTTGCTCTGTTTCGCTCTGAAGGTGCCTTGCAACCACCCTTTGAAAGACCGATTGTTGGTCAAGATGCAATCCGCGCTTATATGCGTGAAGAATGCCAAGGATTGAAGATGATACCAGAGCGTGGTATATCCGAGCCAGTGGAAGATGGCTATACCCAAGTTAAAGTCACAGGTAAAGTCCAAACCCCTTGGTTCGGTGCAAGTGTGGGGATGAATATTGCATGGCGGTTTTTGATAGATCCCCAAGGCAAAATCTTCTTTGTAGCGATTGACTTGCTTGCTTCTCCGAAAGAACTGCTCAACCTAGTACGTAAATAAACCACTCTTTTAAGGGCACGGCAGTGCCCATACGTGTCAACTTAACGTGAAAGTCATGTCCCGCAAGGAACTGAAGTTCCTTGCTAATAGCGAAAGTCATCTTTAGATGACTAAATAATCCGAAAAATTTTTAGTCTACTTCAGTAGAGTTTAGCTGTTAGCCTTGAACTTTAGTTCTAGGCGGGCGTGGAAGCCAACAGTTAAGCTATCTATAGCTTAAGTTGACACCAATGGGCAGTGCCGTGCCCCTACGAAAAACTGTGATTTAATTAACTGAAAATAGCTGTCCTATTTGGAGGAAGTCAGGTTGCTATAGAACCTGCATTCCGCAGATGTAACTCATATTACTGGTAATTTTGAAAAGTCTAGTCCAGAAAATTTTTATTAGTCTAATCTTTTGGGGTTGAATTCACTTTTATTTCCAACAATTAGGGAATCTACCAGTAAGTTAACTTC
>NZ_JAIVFR010000376.1 GCF_020829685.1 Nostoc sp. CHAB 5715
CCACTAAGATTAGTTTTATTAACGAAGTTGCTAATATTTGCGATCGCGTCGGTGCTGATGTCACCCAAGTAGCTAAAGGTATCGGTCTAGACTCCCGCATTGGTAACAAATTTTTACAAGCTGGTATTGGTTGGGGTGGTTCTTGTTTTCCCAAAGATGTCTCCGCTCTGGTTCACACTGCTGATGATTATGGCTATGAAGCCCAATTACTCAAAGCTGCTGTCAGTGTCAACGAACGCCAGCGATTGATTGCTTTAGAAAAACTCCAAAAAGTTCTGAAAATTCTCAAAGGCAAAACAGTCGGACTACTCGGACTGACCTTCAAGCCCGATACTGACGACTTGCGCGACGCCCCAGCCCTCAACCTAATTGAGCAGCTAAACCGACTGGGAGCCAAAGTTAAAGCCTTTGACCCCATTGTTTCCCAAACAGGTTTACGTCATGGGCTTTCTGGTGTGCTAGTAGAAACCGATGCTGAAAGACTAGCTGATGGCTGCGATGCGTTGGTACTCGTCACCGAATGGCAGCAGTTCAGCACTCTCGACTATGTGAAGATGGCAAAATTGATGGCCCACCCCGTTATCATCGACGGTCGTAACTTCCTTGACCCAGAAGCAATGATCCGGGCTGGATTCCAATATGTAGGGGTGGGAAGATAGGATTTAGGAGTTAGGGACTGACAAATAAAAAAATACTCAATTACTTCTTGTGCGGTGGGCGACACAAGCGCCCCAAGCCTTGGGCGGACAAGATGTTCACTCCACAAGATTGGATAATTTATTTGTTGGAAGTCCCTTAGGAGTTATTGATTATCCTTAACTCCGTTCAAAACTTAAAGATTTACAGTACCGTCTAGAATTATTTAGGCGGTATTTAATTTGTTTTAAAGTGTCGCGTAAAGGTGATCAGAAAGAGTTTATATTAACGTGAATTCGACGGCATAATTTCTTATCAAGCACTACTTGGGATACGTTCAATTTCAGCATAACCACTGAAAATAAGTTTTTGACCTTCAGTTTCTAATCGGTTGAGCCGCATTTTTACTCCATCGAGGTCAAAACGATCAAGATCAACCATATTATCTAAAATTTCTACCAGCGCCACGCTCAAGGTTTGGGAGATTTCCCGTTGTGCTTCTGGCACTTGGTCAAGTTGAATTTTTGGATCTTTAAAAGAAACTCGCCGCCGCCTTTCAATGCCTATAGTTAAAATCATGCTCAAGGGTACGAGTTCGCCATTGTTTAAATCTGCTTTTGCTACAAGCTGTAAGCGATTCTCTGGCAATAGCTGTACCTGTACTTCCGTAAAGGAGACTGGCTCACCACCAGATAATTCTGTCAGTGATGGTACAGTGAGGTTAAGCAGGCGCTTTTTCACCAGTTCCGCATTAAAGGCTTGGTTTATGCCTGCTTCTGATAAAATTACTTGGGCGATCGCTTGAGTGGGTTGCTTAAGACTGAGTTTGCCACTTAAAACCGAGCCGAAGTCAATGGCCACCGCATCGGTTTCAAAAGACATCTCCTCTACCGCGAAATCTTTCCGAATCACCAAACCACGACCGCTCATTTTGAAGCTATCAATGCTGCCTTGCAACAGTTTGCTGGAGGGATAGCAGCGCACAAAGACTTCTACTGACTCGCTCATGCTAAACAGGTGGCGAATCGTTTGGCTGGCGACCGTGTTGAGCATCCGCTCTCCCCAATCTGTGCCTTTAGGATCTTGTAAACCAGTAAGTCCGCCGAACATGTGGTTTTGGGTCTCTAGAAGTTCTTTGTACTTTTGTAACAAACTGTGAAGAATACAGCAAGCGATCCCATGATTAATTGTGCTGATGGGTAGGTGTAAGATGGTTGATGGTTAGAAGTTCACTGTGTAAAATGTTACTTTTAATCTAATGAGTGGGAATAATTGAACTAAGTTATTGCTAATACCAATTCTGTATGAAGATGCGCCAAAATATGAGGTAGGTGCATTTGGTTAAAACTTTATGGGTATGAGATTACTTATTGAGATAAAAGAGAGTCACGTCGCTTCGCTCCGAATTCAAAATTCAAAACTTGTACTTAGCGTAGCCGAAGTATTCAAAATTCACGGCATAAAATCCCCATAAATAAATTTAGGGGCTCTGAAAACTTGGACTTTTTGGCGTTAAAGCTGAAGCATCGTGGCACAATTGTTTTTATATTTTCCATAAATGAATTTACTTGCTCTGTATCCTTTTTGTCTTCGGTCAAGAAGAATTGGACTAAAACATGTCATACAAGCAAGTAGTAAAGAACGACTACAAATGCTCTACTGCTTAAAAAGTGGACAAGTGACAAGTAGGCACGCGATCACCCACAGATGTTCCGTCTTGTTAAGATACTCCTGCACGAGTGCGTGTGCTGATAACCTGGGTGTGCCACTGGGAGGACGATGATCTACCTTGATTCGACAACCAATAATGTGAATAGGTGGCTTGTTTTCGCCTAATTCTGCACGATGAGAAATCGCGTATGTTTGTCCCTCCACGACTTCAGCTTTAGCAGTGTAAACAGGGTTCTATCCGAGACTTCGTAGTAAGGGAACTACCCACAGTTCGCGGGTAACGCTGGTAGCGGTATCATCTGCATCTAACCTGTCTAATTGCCGTTGAAATGCTGCCCAATAAGCTTTAGCATCACCCCATGCGATCGCAATTTCATCTGCTAGCTTGTCAGTTTTGGTAAAACCAAAATCCTCTGGTGCTTGCCCTTTAAGATTACCTGCCAACAATTCAGCAGTCATATCTGCTGCTAACAAATTACCTTATGGAAAGCTTTGAACCCATTCGTAAACGGATACTGGAGTTGTTTGGCAGATATTTAATCGAAAAAGGTGGCCTACTCTTCCTTGGAAATAGCCTGTTTCTTTCGGATCATTTTTGGGGTCGATAAAAAATATTGTGCAGTTGGGATGAAGTTTTCTGACCCATTCCAAGGCGTTACTAACAAAATAATCCTTTCCCACACCGGGAACGCCAATAATAACCTACATTCCGCACCCTCAACTGTCACAATCGGTTTTTACTGTTTTTTAGACAGAAACAAAGCTACTGAATATACATAAAAACAGTAAAATAACTGAAATCTAAAGAGGCAGAAGCATTATCTAAAACTACAACAATCATAAAAACCTAGTAATTACACTATGTGACACCCCAAGGTGCGGAATGTGGGATAATAAGCGTGTTCTTTAAATTCTCTGCTAGTGACTTTGCTAGGTCTGGAATTTCTCGCTTGAAATCTACAAAGTTGGTTTGTTTGTCAGGAATAAGAGCATAGCTAACATGCAAGCTTTCTTCGTCTGGAATTGTGGGTGGGGAATGATGAGATTCTGAGGTGGGGAGATAGCGATTAGTCCCTTTGGCGTTGATTAAATAAACTGTGCCTTTCTTGCTCATCTTGAATGCGATGCCCTCATGAAGTAGGCGATTTCTTAGAAACCACCAGTTTGCACCCTTTGGTGTACCGTGCTTCGGCGATTTTCGCTGCAACATCAACCTGCTGTTGAGATAGGGTGAGGTTCCATTGTTTAGAAGTATTTTCTTGGGATTTTTGCTGGAGAGAAGCGATCGCACCCCACTGATTTTTCAAGTTTCCAGAAGATAGGGCAACACACAAAGCAAACCCAAAGAAGAATACCGCCGTCATGGGGTTTCGTTGCAAATATTTCATAAACTGACTTTGCTCAAACTCTTTTAGTCTCGTTGATAGCGCTTGAGCAATTGTTTGGTCAGCAACTGAGTATCTGGAATTGTCTTGATAGATCGGGGCTTTTTCTTGCGCCTACCTCCAGCAGAAATTCGTCAGGGTCAAAGTCTAAGGTGTCTAGAGCCTTGACATCTAAATCAGTCAGCGTTTGGGTGTAAACCGTTTGGTGTAACTGATGTTCAAGCACCGCACGAGCGATCGCTTCTCCTGCAACAATATCCACGAAGCCTTTGAACACGTTGATGGGGATATCGGTTTTTTCGCCTACTAATTCCATCGCTATCTGCTCAACTGGTACAAGGTCTTCTCCCAATGCCCAGGCAATCTGCCCATTGTTCTCGATTTAAAAAGTATGGGTCAAATTGACTACGCACTCCCGAACGATGGTCAAAAAAATCCCAAATCTCAACTTTGCTCACTGTTCATCGTGTTTCACACTTTATGTTTGGGTTGAAACAATTGCGTTCCACTATTTAAATTCAATGCCTCAAAACCTCTATTTTTCGTGTGTTTTGGTGATGTTTTTGGGTTGGTTAAAATGATTTGAGGTGAGGAAAGCAAGTTAAGTGTGGAACGTGTTGATTCAGTTGTTACTGAAACACGTTTCAGTTATGTTTCAGTCATACGCCAATTAAAAACCCCACCATAGGGCGGGGTCTAGCGGTTGATTGGCGAATTTAAGTCTGTCAGATTGTCGGAACCAAGAAATCGGGTGGCATGACTCGTCCAACCTGCTGCCAGTGAGCGTCCAATAGCCAGCAAGCAAGAAAAACGATCTGCTTTGGGCGATATTCGTTAGAGCAATAGCGCTCTGCGGTGCGGCGATCGCACGTCAAATAAAACGCTAGCTGAGTCAATGAAAGTTTAAGAAGCAAAACCTCATGAAAAATTTTTCATGAGGTTAATAATTAGTCCTAACTATTAATTCCGAGAAGCGCGGTGCAGTTCTAATGCTGCGTCTTCCAAGTGTTTGATGACCTCTTCAGGGTTTGGTCGCTGGCGGAACATCCAGGCTGCAAGTGCCTCTAGTAAGTCCTGAAATGAAAAGCTCTCTTGTTCCAGTAAAGTTATAAATTCGTCAAAGAATTTAATCAGCCCCTCCCTACGGGAATCTCGCAAAGCGCTGCGAATTGAGGCTTGTCCAATTACGCAATGCTTGCGCCAACTCTAATCCTGGTTTTAGCCAAGTGGTATCTTGCAGTTCTGGACAACGAGATTTGCTGATGTAGAGTATGTGTTCAGCAGAGAGTTCACCAGCAATGTCAAATTCGTACTCAAGCGATCGCATTTGATTGGTAGTCGGGGCGATCGCTTTTCACAACGTGGATGGCAAATGCCCTCAGCACTTGTTATTCACAGAAAAGTGATCGCCCTTTTCGTACAAGCGCGATCGCTGTCCTGAACCATGAAAATTAGTGCGATTCGTTGATAGCAAAATCGCGGCGAAAATTCGCAAATAAGCTATCCAAAGTGAAAACCGAGAGTAACTTTGAACTCTCGGTCTGATATGGGTGAAAGCCCCATCTACCAGACCGGAGGCGGAGCGTCTCCGGCTCCGCTCAGGTATGACTCTTTATCTGCCCACACCGACTAAGAAACTCGTCTGTTAGAGAGTGAAGCTCTTAACTGGGCGCAACCAGACGGCTGTTATGGGCTGACACTGGCGCTAACAAGGAGTTTCTATGGTGAAACCGAGCCTAGAAAAGCAACCTACGAGGATGCGGGGCATAACCTCAAACCCCCGACTTTACTGGAGCTTAATTCCCGCCACGTCATTAGTTAGATAGTGGCTAGAGTCTAGGGAATCCAGTGGTTGAATTGGCTACACCTAAAGAAACGAAACAATCTCACCGAGGGAACGAATAAAAACGAACTAAGGGTCTAGGGTAAAGGTCGAACCCCAAGTAGGCTAGACGAGCAGCGGAACTCCCTTAGTTCGGGTAGGACAGACCGCAATTGGTCTGAGGTGTTCAGAGTACACGAATTAGAGTAGAGCATGATTAGACACAGCACTAATGCTAGTGAATCTTGGAAGACGTTACCTTGGAAGAAATTTCGCCGTAACTTATTCCGCCTACAAAGACGAGTTTACAAAGCTGTTCAAGTTGGAGACAAGCGCAAAGCAAAGTCCCTCCAAAAGCTAATTCTGAAATCCACCGCAGCAAGGTTACTGGCAGTCCGTCAAGTATCACAGCTAAATGCTGGGAAAAAGACCCCCGGAATCGATGGCAAACGCTCGGCGCATGATGCACAGAAAATCCTATTTCTAAATCTAAGCTCCAAGCAAGAAGGAATAAAGCAGCAAACAATTGCTAGACTTAGCATTCCCGGCAATTCCTTACTCCGAAAACAAACACGTCAACGTTAAAGGCGAAAAATCACCTTTTGATGGGGACATCGCCTATTGGAGCGAACGTAACAGTAAACTCTACGACGGCGAAACCTCTTTTGCCTTAAAACGGCAAAACCATACATGTGCAATCTGCGGGTTGAAGCTTCTATCCGATGAACGGGTTCACCTGCATCATAAGGACGGAAACCACACCAATTGGCGCAAAGAGAATCTAATAGCAACTCACGAGAGTTGCCACGATTATCTACACATGAGCAAAAGCGAAAGCTAAGAACGTCGGAAGCCGGATGCACTGAAAAGCGCACGTCCGGATTGTGCGGTTCGTTGATTGAAACCGAAGCCCTTTAGGACTTTGGAGGAAAATCGTCTCTACACCGCCTTGAGTGCAAACTCAGAAATATAGTAGAGATAACTTTAGTTTAGTGTGAGTGCGTCAAACCC
>NZ_JAIVFR010000377.1 GCF_020829685.1 Nostoc sp. CHAB 5715
TTGCTGGACATGGTATCGCTTTAGAAGCTCTAGAAAATCAAGAGGGGCCAGTAGGTTATTTGATTCCGCAAGATGCCACATTAGGGGATAGTAGTACCTACTTGCCGATGCAGGAGTTACATGATGCTCTAAATGCACTTTCTTGTCGGCATATGTTAGCAATTCTCGATTGCTGTTTTGCAGGCGCTTTCCGATGGGCGAGCCTCAAGCGAGAGATTCTGCCCAAAATCACAGTCTATAAAGAACGCTACGATCGCTTTATCAGCGATGCAGCTTGGCAAGTAATTACTTCTGCTGCTGATGACCAAAAAGCTCTGGATTCCCTTGGACAGCGGGGAAAAGTACACGATGGAAACGAGGTTCACTCTCCCTTTGCCAAAGCTCTTTTTGATGCGCTACGTGGGGATACAGAAGAAAGTGCCGACCTAAATAAAGATGGTATCATCACAGCAACCGAACTTTACTCATATCTCAGGGATCAAGTAGAAATTCTCACAGAAAATCATTACAAAAGACAAACTCCAGGTTTGTGTCCCTTGAGAAAACATGATAAAGGAGAATTCATCTTCTTATTACCTAAGTTTGACCGAGATAAATTAGAAGATGCTCCACCACTAATTCCAGAAAATAATCCGTACCAAGGATTGGAATCTTACGACGAAAAAGATAGCAACTTGTTTTTTGGTAGAGAAAATCTCATCAAACAACTTTATCAGCATGTCGTTTCCAAACAGCAAGCTTTGACAGTAGTACTAGGTGCTTCTGGAACAGGAAAATCTAGCTTAATGAAAGCTGGTTTGTTACCGCGCTTACGTCATTCCCAAGAGCATCAATTTCAGATTTTACAACTTATGCGACCAGGGGAAACTCCTTTGCAAGCATTAGCACAAGTGTGTTCATCAATTGCAACTGCAATCACTGCTGAAGAACTAGCAAAAGATGAATATGCCTTAGCAACTATTGTTGCAAACAGGTGTAAGGCTTATCCCAAAACTCAATTATTACTGCCAATTGACCAGTTTGAAGAGTTGATAACCTTATGTAAGAGTGACGAGGAACGAGAGCAATTTCTGAGACTGATCAAAAATGCTATTGCCAAATCTTCCAAACATATCGATGTAATTGTCACCCTGCGACTCGACTTTGAAGCGCAGTTCCAAAATTCTGTACTCAAAGACTTTTGGAATGATGCTCGGTTTGTTGTACCACCAATGACTCAGGATGAGTTGCGAGAAGCAATTGAGAAACCTGCATCAGAGAAAGTTGTGTACTTTGAGCCTCCCAGCTTGGTGGACGACTTAATCAATGAAGTCGTACAAATGCCAGGTGCTTTACCTTTGCTTTCCTTCACCCTCAGTGAATTATACCTGAAATATTTGGACGATCGCACGAGGGATAACCGCGCCTTAACGAAGAAAGATTATGAAGAGTTAGGAAGAGTAGTTGGTTCTCTAACCAAGCGTGCTAACCAAGAATACGATCAGTTAGTTGTAAAAGACCCCGCATATAAAAACACAGTGCGTCGGGTGATGTTGCGGATGATTTCATTGCAAGGCGGTGAGTTAGCAAGGCGACAGGTTCCCAAGTTTGAACTAATTTACCCTGATCAAGAAGAAAGCGATCGCGTGCAAATAGTCATCAAACGTTTTTCTGAAGCCCGTTTAATTGTTGAAGGTTCTAATTCCCAAGGTCAATCTTATGTAGAGCCAGCCCATGATGCTTTGGTACAGGGGTGGGATAAGTTACTAACGTGGAAAAAAGAAGAAGAGGAAAATTTAATTTTGCAGCGGCGGCTAACGCCTGCGGCTGAAGAATGGAACAATATCAAAGAGCAGGAAAAACAATCTAATTCTTTGGTGAAAACATGGGGAAAAGCAGAATCTTTGGCAATTGGAAAAATACAAACTTGGCGACGTAATTGGCAGCGCAGAAAGCAAGAAGAAATTAATATTTCTAGAGGTTCAAGTGTAAAATCAATCGCTTATCTTTGGGATGATGATCCCCGTCTCGATCAGTTAAATCAAGTCCTTGATGCCGATGATAGCTGGCTTAACTGGATTGAAGATCATTTTGTTCGGCGGAGTATCCTGCAAAAAGGTAAAAATGCTTTTAGGCTGTGGCTGACTGTTACAGGAGTAATCCTGGGATTGAGCGGGTTAACGCTCTGGGCGCTAATTGGTCAGCGACAAGCATTAATAGAAAAAATAAGCGCTGATCAAAATTCCACAGAAACTGCGTTTCGCGCAAACCAACTGACATCAGAGACTTTGATAAGTAGTTTACGGGCAGGAAAGTCCTTGAAGTCCTTGTTTCTGCGTAGACCATTCCAGCCAGATCAGGAGTGGCAAAATCAAGTTTTAGTAACCTTGCAAAAGGCGGTTTATCAAGTTAAAGAACTCAATCGCTGGCGACTACCTCAAGGTCAGGTACGCGATATATTTTTGGGTCAAGATGACAAGGTATGGATTGCTGTTAGCACTGTTGTTAAAACAAATGACGGCCATCAGGACGATATTATTAGCTTATGGGACTCAAAAAGCCAACAGGTTACAAAATTGGCTTTGGGCAAAAATATCGGTTTTAGAAAAAGTGTCAGTTTTAGTCCCGATGGCAGCCAACTGGTGATCGTAGGACCAAACGAAACCATCCACTTATGTGGTTTGGAAAGCAAGCATTGTAAGGAGTTACTAAACGTTCAAGGCGGCTCAATTGAAAGCATCAGTTTTAGTCGCGATAGCAAGAGCTTAGCTTTAATTATTTCCAGGCAACGTGGTGCTGACTCATGGGAGAGGCAACGCAGTGCTTACTTATGGAATTTGCAGAGTCGAGAAGGGTTAAAAAAATTACCAGGGTATTCAGAGACTCAAGGCATTACCGTAGAAGACATGATGTTTAGTAGTGATGGCTACCATCTAGTAGAATTTTTCAAAGACCGCAACAACAGCAGCAGCAAAATTCCCGATATATCACTCCCCAAGATCCATTTTTGGGACTACTTATCGGATCGCAAGTTAGATGTAACTGCGAAAAATTCAAAAGTACTACAAGCAAATCTGTCACCACAGGGAGTAAAGGATGTAATATTAAGCCTTGATAGCGAGAAAATGGTTACCACCCCAAAAATAATAAGTCCCGGCATATCCAAGCTTTGCTATATCAATTTTTGGAACTTATCTTACAGTCTGGCTAATTCTACGCAAGAACCAAAAACTTTCAAAGAAGCTTGCTCCGCTAATTTCAATCCCCATACCAACCAATTAGCTATTGGAGGAATAAACGGCGACATTAGTTTTTACGACAGTTATGGCAATCAAAAATTGCTTGAATGGAAGGCTCATGAAGGTGCAGTTCAAAATGTTAGATTTAGCAGTGATGGCAAACGATTAATCACTATTGGAGAAGATGGTATTATCCACTTGTGGAATACGCAAGAGTGGCAGTCAAGCTTACCTTCACTTCCTATAAACAAAAAAATTGAAAGTATCAGTGTTAGCCCTGATGGTCAACAGATAGCTCTCACAGACTCTCAGGGTGTTGCTAGTTTGTGGGACGTGTCGCATCAAACTTTAACCCCACTGCCAACAACTGAAGGTAGTTTCACCAGCGTTATTTTTGCTCCCGATGGAAAACACTTTGCTGGTGCTAAAAAAGACAACACAATTACCGTTTTTGATATTTCTGGAAAGCTTATTTATCCTAATAAATTTAAATTACGTCGAGGTAATTTAAAGAACATGATTTTTCACCCTAACGGTCAATTATTTATAATTATTGAACACGAAAAACATTTAGCTTATTCTATAGTTGATTTTTCCAACAATTCCCAAATTTCTGAAAAATCTATAGAATGGCTAAATATGGGATATACATTTAGTCGTAATGGTAAATTCCTAAGAGCCACTCTAGATATACCGGATACCAGGGGAGGTCCATCTGGTATTGTATATTTGGAGGATTTGTCATCAAGGAATAGTATTATAAAATTTAACAATTTAAACGTAAAGGGATACTCAGATAAAGTTGCATTTGATATTAATGGGAATTTAATGGCTGTAACTCAACAAGAAATTGGTAAACCAGACGGGACTGTTATGTTATGGGATATCTATGCTAACCAGATAGTTAACAATTTTAAAACGTATTCTAAAGCATATGAAAATAAAACTTTTAAAGACGCAGAATCACCAACAGGCGCGATTAAAAGCCTAAGTTTGAGTGCTGATGGCAGCACACTGGCTATTCTTGACCAGGACGGCACAGTCAAATTGTGGCATACAGGATTAGATAAATTACTCATGCAAGGTTGCCAACAAGCACGTAACTATCTAGCAACTCTTGATGAGAAAAATAGCGATCGCCATCTCTGTGATAATGTACTATCAACCCCTGCAAATCCCAATAAGTAAGTTGAAGTAAAAGCGATATACGCAGTTATTGATATTAGAGGAGGTGCATTAATGTCTAAGCATAAGTTCAACCGTAATTTTGCTGTTATTATCGGTATCAATGACTATGTAAATGGTATTAGAAAGTTAGAAACAGCGGTTCCTGACGCTCACAAACTTGCTCAAATTCTCCAAAAGCAACATCAGAATCTCAAACAGCAATATCAAGCACAAAATAAATATCAAGTCCAGTTGCTATTGAATCAACGTGTTACCCTTAGCAAACTCAAAGAACTGATTGAAGACTTCAAACAAGGACAAATACCTTTTGACAATGAAAAAGTGGTAGTTAGCGAGAGCGATCGCATCCTCTTCTATTTTGCTGGACATGGTATCGCTTTAGAAGCTCTAGAAAATCAAGAGGGGCCAGTAGGTTATTTGATTCCGCAAGATGCCACATTAGGGGATAGTAGTACCTACTTGCCGATGCAGGAGTTACATGATGCCCTGAATGCACTCCCTTGTCGGCATATGTTAGCAATTCTCGATTGCTGTTTTGCAGGCGCTTTTCGTTGGGCGAGCCTCAAGCGAGAGATTCAACCCAAAATCACAGTCTATAAAGAACGCTACGATCGCTTTATCAGCGATGCAGCTTGGCAAGTAATTACTTCCGCAGCAGACGATCAAAAAGCCTTGGATTCTTTGGGCGTGCGCGGGGTAATAAAAGAAGGGAACGAGGTTTACTCTCCCTTTGCGAAAGCGCTTTTTGATGCCCTACGCGGAACTGACAAAAAAGCTGACTCGAATGATGATGGCATTATCACAGCAACTGAACTTTATTCATATCTGCGAGATCAAGTTGAAGTTGTCACAGAAAAGCACTACAAGCGACAAACTCCAAGTCTGTGTCCACTCAGAAAACATGACAAAGGGGAATTCATCTTTCTGTTACCTAACTTTGACCGAGATAAATTGGAGGATGCACCACCACTAACAAGAGAAAATAATCCTTATCGAGGATTGCAATCCTACGACGAAAAAGACAATAACTTGTTTTTTGGTAGAGAGAACCTGATTGAAAAGCTATACCAAAAAGCAGTTGCTAACCAACAGCCATTGACATTAGTTTTAGGTGCATCTGGAACGGGTAAATCCAGCTTAATGAAAGCCGGATTATTACACCGTCTGCGTCATTCCCAGGAGCATAAGTTTCAGATTTTAGATCCCATGCGTCCAGGGGAAAGTCCTTTGCAGGCTTTAGCACAGGTGTGTTTACCAATTGCAAATACAATTACCGCTTCAGAATTGGTAAAAGACGAGCAAGCTTTAGCAAATATTATTGAAAGTTGGAGCAAGATTAATCCCCAGATTAAGCTATTGCTGGCAGTTGATCAGTTTGAAGAGTTGATAACTCTGTGTAAAAGTGACGAACAACGAGAGCAATTTCAGAAATTGATTAAAAATGCGATCGCTAAATATCCCAACAACATCCATGTAGTTATCACTGTGCGGCTCGACTTTGAAGGGCAGTTTCAAACCTCTATACTCAAAGACTTCTGGAATGATGATACCCGATTTGTCGTCCCACCAATGACCCAAGATGAATTCCGGGAAGTAATTGAGAAACCAGCGTTAGAAAAAGTGGTATATTTCGACCCTCCTAGTTTGGTGGATGAATTAATTAACGAAGTCGTACAAATGCCAGGTGCTTTACCCTTGCTTTCTTTTACTCTTAGCGAATTGTACCTGAAATATTTAGAGGAGCGAAGGGACAACCGCGCCCTAAAAAAGGAAGATTACGAAGAGTTGGGAAGAGTAGTTGGTTCTCTAACCAAACGTGCTAACCAAGAATACGATCAGTTAGTTGCTTCATACCCCGCATACGAAAACACAGTGCGTCAGGTGATGCTGCGGATGATTTCATTGCAGGGTGGCGACTTAGCAAGGCGACAGGTTCCCAAGTCTGAACTAATTTACCCTGATCAAGAAGAAAGCGATCGCGTGCAAACAGTCATCAAACGTTTTTCTGAAGCCCGCTTAATTGTTGAAGGTTCTAATTCATTTAGCGTAGTTGTCCCCAGCTTGACGCGCCCATCATTCAAATATTCATTCCAAGTTTTAATCGCTAAGTCTGGGA
>NZ_JAIVFR010000378.1 GCF_020829685.1 Nostoc sp. CHAB 5715
CACCAAAGCAGAGCATCTCTGCAACAAGAAAGCGATCGCTCAGAGAATAACGATGGCCAACAGGCTCAAGAACGCCTGATTGCAAGTTGATATATCTATCAATCTGATAAAGGTAAGTTTAGATTTCATGATTGACCTTCCTTAATGCAGTTTCTAGATATATCAACTTGCAATCAGGCGTTCTTGAGCCTGTTGGCCATCGTTATTCTCTGAGCGATCGCTTTCTTGTTGCAGAGATGCTCTGCTTTGGTGGGGCCTGTCCCCAGGACTTACGGCTGGGCGTAACCAATCGCGCAATACTGCGGTTTGATGTATCTCTCCACCAATATGCTTAAAGCCTTTGTTTTCCTTCAAAGCAGGAATGTAAGCATCTGTAAATGCTCTCAGTCCTAACAGATTGCCTTTAGCGGTATCTGGATACTGAGCCATCACCCGTTCTCGTGCTTCTCGTTCATCCTGGTTATTGGCAACACTGGCCAGCATCATTTCTCCAGGGTAAAAGCGGGTACGCCAGAATCTACCACCTGTTTCTACTAGCCAGCAGGAATAAAGGTCGCTGGTACGGGGCAAAAATGCTTCAGTTGCATTCTGACTGATAATATTGACGGGATAGCCTAGATACTGTTGGAAAGAAGCAATACCGCTACTGGTAATACGTCCGGTAATCCGATAGGTCATGTTCTGCATAATTTGAGCGCCTGTCGAACACTCGCAAATGGTATCCGGGTCTTGGGACATCAGCAGAACAGCAATGCCTTCTTTTCTTCCCGTGGCACAGGTTTCGCCTATAATCTGGGCAAAGCCATCTTTACGTAACAATACGGAAAGCTCATCGCCAATAAACAAACTCTTAGGATGGGATAAGGCATTACGGATACAGGCACTATGGGCGTTAATTGCCATCAAGTAAGCATCCTGTTCGTTACTCAATCCACTGAGGGCAAAGAATTTAATCGCTGGTAATGGGGAAAAAGTGCTGGGACGAGCGATCGCTTTCCCCAACCTAGATGCTAGTAAAGCGCTAACCTGATTTTGGATTTGGTTGAGTGCTTGTCGGTCAATTTCTTCAAAGGATCTCAGATTAAGGCGCTCTCTAGTGCAGAACTTGACGAAATCTGGTAGTGTGGGTATCTGCTGCCATTCTGGTGAAAGCCAACCCATCTCAAATGCTCGGTTGTAGCGAGTAATAATTTCTGCGTCTTTTAAAAATACGTCCAAAGCTTTGACTAGCAAGGCATCAACCCGTTGAGCTAAATGGGGGTTTGTGACTTTACCCATTGCGATCGCTGTTAATGCTTTGCGAATAAAATCCTTCCACGATTCCATGCGCCGTTCCCGTTCTGACTTGTCGAACCGTCGCAAATCTGGCGGTTCCAGTAGGTTACTGCTGCCACTGGAAATATCGTAATATGCTCCTTGCTCGCCCAAAAGCTCAATTGCCGTCTTGAAAGTGCTGTTACCACTAGCAGAGATATCCATACCAACAACGGGAATATTGTTAGCTAATGCCTCTAGAGCAAAGCGCCATCCCAAAACGCTCTTTCCTGAGCCGGAAGTACCTGTAATTAGAGCGCGTCCAATCTGTTGGTGAAATAAGTCAACATAAATAGGCTTGCCACCACGGCTGGTAAGGAATTCCACACCCTGTTTATCGATGTCCTTGGGGACAGTTAGGGGCATAATCCCAGCCACAGTATGGGTATCCAAAGTTATTCTGCGTTCGCTGAGATTACCTCCATGCAGCAACCATTTGCAGGTAATCGGCAGGGTTTGCAGCCAAATTTCCCAAGCAATATTACGCTCTCGAATGACTTTGGCAGTCTCAAAACTGTTAGCCAATAAGTTGCAAGCGTGGGTTAACTCTTGGGCACTGTGGCGGTAAACTAGAAATACAGGCGCACAGTGCAACGCTTTCGTGCCTTCATAAAGTCGTCGTTGGGCTTCAAAGGATTCCTCCTGTTTGATTTCCGCTCCAACGTCCCGTCCCTGTCCTTTGGTTATAGCTAAAGTGCGGGCTGTTTTGGATTGTTTTGCCTGACGCGCCAGGTTGTCTTGGATGAAGAAGTCATTGCTGCGGCTGATTTCAATCCAAGCTTCTGTATCGTGGACGTAGCTGGAAGCAAGGATTTTCCAGACCCACTTTAGCTGATCTTGGGCATTAGACCAACCGACAGGGGGATCTGTTACGACCATGACTCCACAAACCTTACTTTTACCTGTCAGGTAAACTCGGTCATTATCTCCCCGATGTTCGGGACAAGCAGAACGTCCCTGTTGTCCTTCAATCAGTAATGTACAAATGTGCTTATCGGTGGTTATGGTTTCTGTTAACTCCAGTCCCGTCTCAGTCTCCTTCAGTGTAATGACTTGGGGAATAGGAGGTGCTGCACCCTCATTAAATCGATTCCAAAGCCACTGCCACAAATCTGTAGCATTGCAAGGTGTTACTTCTAAGCCAATTTTGGTATTGAGTAACAATTCCCACTGGATAAATCCTTGCTGAAACCCTTGCAGTAAGAGCTTTTTGAAAAACTCTTCTTGGTAAATGCGTTTGTTCCCTGTAATCAATTCAACTGCCCAAGAGCCAAATTTTCTGCATTTTTCAATCAGTCCACCCACAAAATCCTTTTGCTGTGAACCAGCTTCATCATCGCTTGTCCAAGTACAGAAGGCGATTTGGTTCCAGATTTGGCGAGAACCTGCTTCCTTGAGTTGTTCCACCCGCAATTGCTCGTTGCGAAGCAGCACAGAAACTGGTTTCAAGTGGCAATCGTCTGCTAAGGCAGTAAGCGGGGTTTGGCGTTTGTGGGGTACTCCCTTGGCAGAGCCTGTCCGCAGGGGATATGACTCAGTATCATCACTAGAACAGCCTGTACAAAAGGTAATTTTTTCACCGGGGGGTAGTTCTTTCAAACCCTCTTCGATAGAGTGGGCAAATTCACTGACCTCATTTTCATGCAGTATGTCATGCAGTCCAGCGATGCGAAACCCAAACACGAGTTGATACTGAGAGTTGCCTTTATCCAATAACAGGGCAGCCACTTCACGATCATCCTTCTTAATTTCTGCAATACAGCAGATGTTTACCTCATTTTGGAAGGGCATGAGCTTACTTTTGCCTCCATATTGATTCGGTACAATCAGTGGCTTGAATCGGATTTGTACTTGCGAGTCTGCATAGCGCCGACGTACCCACCAGGGTCGATATTCGGGGATCGGTGAGATGTAAATGCTGTTACTATTGCACCACTCTGTTCCCGGTGGATTACGCCAACGATCTAAAAACTGATGGGGCTGTTTGCCTGTGAGAATCCACCAACTGATAATTAGCCAGAAGGAGGTGGCAAAGAACCAACCCATACCCAAACTGAGTAAACCATTGGTGAGAACATAGCAAACTACAATGATGGCAATCCAAGGAAGTAGCTGTTCAGCCGGAATTGGCCCAATGCTGGCTTGCTTGCCTAAAATCCGATTGACTTTGATGAATTCTCGATTGTCTTGTGCCATATTTTTGTAATTCTCTGGTGCTGCATTAGTAGTCAGTCAACCAAGAAGTGACAAGTGAAGATAAGCGGGAGAATAGGACTTTTCTTCTTGTCATAAACCTCTCAAAGTTGTCTAGACCAACTATGCTCATCCCCCACTGATGAATTCTGACGAATGTTTTCTGACTTCTGAATTCTTATTTAATGGGTATAAAATTCAAGTTGGGTTTACCTGATGGCTGATGTTGTTCCTGTGCCATTACCGACAAATATAAAAGTGATGACATCAATGGCAATAACGATGGAGAATGCTAAACCAACTTGAGTAACAATTGGTCGCCAGTCGTTACCTTGCTGTGCTTGGTTATAGGCAAATAGAGAAGCAGCAGCAACCAGCAGCAAAAATGCACCTCGGATGAGGTTGAATGTCAAACCAACAACGTTGGCATCTAAAGTGCTAGTGGAACCGCCTCCTGCTTGGGAACTTTGTTGGGCTAAATTGTTGAAGAAGCTTTCCAACCCGCTTAAGAAAATAGCTTGGGCTGGAGTTGTAAAGGTATCGAGTAAAGCGGTAACAGTGATAATGGCGGCAACAATATGCCAAAAGCGAATTTTTCTACCTAAATACTTTTCTAAAATTGGTACTGTCCGAATTACATACCCAATACTCAAGAAAACAATGGTGGCACATCCCAAAATAGTGACGAATATGGGTTTGGTAGCTAATAAATAAATTCCAATCGCAAGACATAGTAAAATGAAAAATAAGTCTGTACGGTTGATTTTCAGGTTTTTCAAGTTGGTTGAAAATTTCCGAGATGACAGCAGTTTTAACTGAGAAATGTGAGATTTTGTGTTGTTCATTTTTCTCTTCTCGTTTGTAGAATTAAACTTGCATTTCTGGTTTGGTGGCTTTTCTTTGAGTTTGTTTCTGGCGTTGGCTTGCAGTATCTTTATCAGTCTGGGCTTGGGTAGAGCGAGTTGATTGCTGATTGTCCAGTAACGTTTCTATCTCCCGCAGGGGGATGCTACACTGCAAAATCTCCGGGGGCTGCCCTGGTACTAAAACGGCATCAAGCACTTGTTCATCGTTACGATTAGGGTTAAATCCTTGAAGTAGCCGTGTATCATTGGGCAGTTTTACTACTTCAAACTCGTACTTGACTTTGCCCTTTTCAGTCCAGGTGAATGTCGGTTCATCGTTGCTGTTAAATCGGTTAGGTAGTTGTTCTTGAAATTTTTGAATTAATGCTTGGGTACTGGCTTTGAGGGCGTATTCTTCTTTCGACTGTGGCAGTTTGCAGATGCCCGTCTTTTCATCAGGGCTAAGATTGTCTTGTGCGATCGCCCACTGTCCCTGAGTGCGAGTACCAGCAAAGAGTGTTTCACCTTGGGTATTTTCTAAAGCGATGGCTACGCCCGCCGCAGGCATCGCTACCTGCTTATCCTGTGCTTCTACCCATAAAGTTTTGTTACTGGAAATGGCGATACCTGCTTCGGGTGATTGGTCAAATAATTCACCAGCAACTTTGGCAAACCCCACTAAAGCATCAGCACAGGCAGCTTGTTGTTGCTGTACTTGGCGTTTCGTCAGATGTTCTAAAATGTCAACCTCTGCTGGTGGCTGGCTAGTAGAGTTAGGTTGGACAATATCTGCATCAGTTTCTGATTCGACAGCAGTAGAATTATTTTGTCGTGCTGCCATCTGTTTTTCCAATCGGCTAACTACCATTTCTAAACGGTCAAGTCGCTTGGAAAGAACTTTCAGGTAGGCTTCAATTTGGTCAAGCTGTTCGCTGACGCTGGCATCCTTATCTAATTCAAATGGTTGAGATTGGTATTTGGGGTCTAGTTTGGAATCAAGATTGTCTACTTTAGAGCCGATTTTGGTAGCAGCTACAGCCAGTGGATTGTCTGCGGTTGATTCTTTAGATACAGTTTGAAAATCTTGAGACTTTTGAGACTCTGATGAGTCCGGCTTTGCTTCTTGCAAGCGACTGGCTATGTTATCTACGCGGTCATTCTGCTGTTGCAGTTCTTTGAGAATTCGTTCAAGCCGCTTTTCATCAGCTTCGGCTGCTAGCTGTTCCAAAACACCTTGTCCCACAGCAATTCCCAGAGATGCCAGTTGTCCTGTTAAGCCTGCTAAATTCACCCCATTCACTTCTCGTCCGTTGGTGGCAGCTGTGGCACTTAAACGCGAAGCTTCGTCTAGAGGCTCTCTGGATTTGGAGTTTTTGGCAGCAGTTTTATTGGTCTTAGCTCTGTCCTGAGTTTTAGGTTGTGTTTTAGGCTGAGAATTACTTTGGGTTTTAGTTGAAGTTTTGGCTTGAGTTTTAGTTTGGGCTGCGCTAACACGACTAACAGATGGCTCGTCTTCTTCACCTAAGTCATCTAGGTCGTCTAGTTTAGTGTTGAAATCATCATTTAATAGGTCGTCTAGTTCGTCGTTTGTATCATCTATTTCTTCATTTTCTTCATCTAAATCGAGCAGGTCATCTTCTAGTTCATCATCGAGATCGTCTAGTTCTGTTTCAGCAAAACCGCAAATTTCAGCAATGTTAGAAGGGGTGAAGTAGTTTTCATCTTTGCTGGTAATTCCTTCGAGGTTTTTAATCAGGTACTTGCCACTGGTTCTGTGGTTCGGATCATTGGTGAGGTAGAAGCGATAGCCTCTAATCTCGTCATCATCCCCACCTCCTACACAGAGTTCTACTGTGATGGGGGCTTTACCCGATTCCTGGCTGTAGTTTTCTACATAGGCTTTAAAGTCTTCGTGGGACTGGATAGAATCATCTTGAATTGAGGATGCGATCGCTTTATCCAATGTGTTTTCAATATGGCGGAGTTTGCGGCGATCTGTCAGGTTTTCCCATGAGCGATTTTGAGAATTTTGTCTTTGCTTAGGTTTGGTCAGTGTTTTGGTAGCCATAGGTACTCAAAGCTGATTGCCTTAAGAGTTAACCTAACAAGACTTTATCTGGAAACAGCTAGACCAAATGGCGATTTATAAATTGTCCAGTTGGCTA
>NZ_JAIVFR010000379.1 GCF_020829685.1 Nostoc sp. CHAB 5715
GATCAGTTCATCAGAGATACCGTCAAACTTAAGTGCTAACTCACTGTTGGTAAACTTTAGCAGTCGTCGTTGAGCGATCGCAATTTTATTGTCAGTTACAGGGTATAAATCAAGTTACTGGAATAGTTCCTCAAGTTGCTGGATATAATTGACACTGCCCAAGTCTAAAGCCGGGGGATTCTTGAAGAGTCCACAAACGGACTTTCAATGGGGAAGAGCAAAAACACCCTAGACGCTCAAGACAACTACCAGTATGAGGGGTGTTGCAATTCGTTTTTTGGTCAATACGCTTGGGTTAAGGCTGAAACTCTTTGTCAAAGTCAATTTTTTTAACGAACCGCCAAGAACGCCAAGAGAAGAAATGCTTAACTGAACTGTATTGGGAGTTAGACCGCTCCCGTTACAAGGTAGACCGCTCCCGTTACAAGGTAGACCGCTCCCGTTACAAGGTAGACCGCTCCCGTTACAAGGTAGACCGCTCCCGTTACGAGGTAGACCGCTTCCGTTACGAGGTAGACTGCTTCCGTTACGAGGTAGACCGCTTCCGTTACGAGGTAGACCGCTTCCGTTACAAGGTAG
Organism: Nostoc sp. CHAB 5715; assembly: GCF_020829685.1. Lineage (GTDB taxonomy): Bacteria > Cyanobacteriota > Cyanobacteriia > Cyanobacteriales > Nostocaceae > Nostoc. The sequence continues at coordinate 580 of NZ_JAIVFR010000379.1, forward strand.
ACCGCTTCCGTTTGTTGGGGAGTGCGTCAATACGCTTGCTTCCCCTGCTCCCTCTGCTCGCCTCAACAGATAAATTTCCTTTTTAACGTGAGTTCGATAAACCTCTTCCTACCTTGAACAAAAGTTCAAGTCTATCCCTCTCCGGCTCGGAGAGGGACGGTTTTGCGTAGTAAAATCAGGAAGAGGTCTTTTTTTATTTCATGGCTTTTGCACTTGTTTTTCTGGGAATTCAGCCGATGGAGGTGTTACCGTTACCTCTGGCTGTGATTCGGGTTTAGTTTCTGGTGTTGGCGTAATTATTTCTGGTGCTGGAGATTCAATAATCTCTGGTAGCGTGGGTGGCAAACTAGGAGATGGTGCAACTGGTGCTTGTGGGGTAGGAACTTTGCCCGCCTGACGGTTAAAAAATCCGCCAAATCTAGGTTTTGTTGACTGAGGAGCAACTTTTTCGGGTAACGGCGTTGATTCAGGAGTTGGCGTTACCGTTGGCTGTGGTTCTGGTATGGGAGACTCAATAATTTCTGGTAGTGTCGGGGATAAAGTGGGAGATGGTACAGCCGTTGGAACTTCCAATTTTGGTTGTTCTGGCTGTATTTTGGATTCTTCTGGAATTTCAGTTTCGGGAATCGGCTGTTTTTCTACCTTCGGTTGTATTTCGGGTGTTTTTTCAACAGATGGTGTGAGTTTATAATTCGGGTCTACAATGGGGCGCACCTCATCTGCTGTAAGTTCTCCTCTGACAATTCTCGACAAAGTGTCTTTACCCTTTGGCTGGTAGTCAATCAATCTAACTGTGGTATTAAAGGCATTTTTGAGAGGATTTCCCTGGTTATCGAGAAATTCTAGTTTTACCCAGTTTTTTCCGGGACGGAAGCCTTTAAGATAAACTGCTTGCCAACGATCAAAAATAAAGCTTTCACCATTAATTGTGGAGCGGATGCGCCAATCACTGAATTCGTCGTTAGGGTTTTCCTTCCCAACAAGGTGCAGGGGAGCGTTAGTTAGGTAAAAGTCCAGTAAAATTGGTTCTGCTCCGTAGCTACTTTGAGGGCGGCTGTAAGTTAGCAGGGGTAACTTGGGATCTGGATTGTTGTCGTCGGTTTTGGTGAAGACGTGAAATGTTGTTTGGGCATAAGCGCCTTCATTCTTAAAGCTTTCATGCCAAGGACGAGAGGCAAAGACGCGCAGGGTATGAGTACCTGGAGACAAGTCTGGCAAAACCAAGGGCTGATTCAGATCGTAAACAGGTATATAAGGCTGGTTATCTAGAATTACGTGTAGATAGGGCCCCAATTGTAATTGTGAGTCCTTAAATATTGGTAGATCCTTAACCTGAAAACTGGCTGTAGCTTTGTTGTCTTGGAGAACTTCATCAGCTTGTGGAGTAACAATTGTCACTTGTGGCTGATAAACTTCCAAAATTGTCCGCAGTTCTTGGATAACAGATGGTGGGGAAACTTCCGAAAATTGCTTTGAAATTTGAGAAATCTGTGGAGGGTTTTCTCTATAGTCAGTAGATACTTCCTGGCTACTCACTTTCTCGCCACAACTGGTCAAGCTTAATACCAGCACCAATGTTATTACCCACCTGAAAATCGGGAACCTCTCAGGGAGGAGCTTCTCTAACACCCTTTTCTGCCACGAGTTCATGCGTTGCACCCAGTGATGGTCTTCGACAATTTACAGATTATTTTGGCTCAAACTGTCCATCTGGAACTATAGCCCAAAAGATGAAATCTGCCTCAAATCCCATAATTTTTCTTGTGTATCTCAGGAAATTCTCAAATGAGTCATATTCTTTACAGCTTTTTACTTACAACAATGGAAATATGACACAAATGTTCATGAATAATAGCAGCAAAAGCTGGAAATCGTCTTATACAGCCAAACTATAAAATTTGCAAATTGTTATTCTTTGTAAATTAAATCGATAATCTATTGACTTTTGGACAAAGGCTTTAAAGTTAAAAGGCAGTTAAGGCAGGAATTCCAGCAATATTTCAGCAAGTTTGAATTATTGTTAAAATATCTCCAACTATCTCCAACAAAGTACAAGTTAAGACTCTATAATTCAACGAGAAACAACAATCCACATAGGTCTTCATGGCGGCTTCAGCAAAATGGAGTTTGCGGTAATGGTTAACTTTGTGGTATTCATGATTCCTCATTCCTTATCATAGAGAGGAGGTCGAATGACAATAAGTCCTCCGGAGCGAGAGGAAAAAAAGGCAAGAGTAATCGTCGATGACGATCCAGTTCCAACCTCATTTGAGAAATGGGCGCAACCTGGACACTTTGACAGATCCTTAGCCAGAGGTCCCAAAACCACCACATGGATTTGGAACCTGCACGCACTCGCCCATGATTTTGATACACATACAAGCGATTTAGAAGACATATCCCGCAAGATATTCTCAGCCCACTTCGGCCACTTAGCCGTTGTTACCATTTGGTTGAGCGGGATGATTTTCCACGGTGCGAAGTTTTCTAACTACGAAGCTTGGTTAAGCGACCCGTTGAATGTGAAGCCTAGCGCTCAAGTCGTTTGGCCAATTGTAGGACAAGACATATTAAATGGTGATGTCGGTGGTGGCTTCCACGGTATTCAAATCACCTCTGGTTTGTTCTATATATGGCGTGGTTGGGGTATTACCAACTCATTCCAGCTTTACGTAACTGCCATTGGTGGTTTAGTACTAGCAGGTTTGTTCCTGTTTGCTGGTTGGTTCCACTACCACAAACGCGCTCCCAAACTGGAATGGTTCCAGAATGTGGAGTCAATGCTGAATCACCACTTGCAAATATTGCTAGGTCTTGGTTCCTTGGGATGGGCAGGTCACTTAATCCACGTGTCCGCACCGACCAACAAGCTTTTGGATGCAGGGGTTGCCGTCAAAGATATACCCTTGCCCCACGAGTTCATCTTGAACAAAGACTTGTTGACGGAACTCTACCCTGGCTTTGCTGCTGGTTTAGCACCTTTCTTCACCTTGAATTGGGGTCAGTATGCTGACTTCCTCACCTTTAAGGGCGGTCTGAACCCGGTAACAGGCGGCTTGTGGTTGACTGATATTTCTCATCACCATTTAGCGATCGCAGTCCTGTTTATCATTGCTGGTCACCAGTACCGTACCAACTGGGGTATTGGTCACAGCATTAAAGAGATCCTGGAAAACCATAAAGGTCCTTTCACCGGTGAAGGTCACAAAGGTCTCTACGAAAACCTGACCAGCTCTTGGCACGCTCAGTTGGCTACTAACCTGGCCTTCTTGGGTTCGCTGACCATCATCATCGCGCATCACATGTACGCGATGCCCCCTTATCCATATTTGGCAACTGACTACGCTACACAGTTGTGCATTTTCACCCACCATATGTGGATTGGTGCATTCTGTATAGTCGGCGGTGCGGCTCACGCTGCCATATTCATGGTGCGGGATTACGATCCGGTTGTGAACCAAAACAACTTACTGGATCGGGTGATTCGTCACCGAGATGCGATTATTTCTCACCTGAACTGGGTGTGTATCTTCCTCGGCTTCCATAGCTTTGGACTTTACATCCACAACGATACAATGCGTGCCTTGGGGCGTCCCCAAGACATGTTCTCTGATACGGCAATACAATTACAGCCAGTGTTTGCCCAGTGGGTACAAAACATCCACACCCTAGCTCCTGGTGGCACTGCTCCCAATGCGCTAGAACCCGTTAGCTATGCTTTCGGTGGTGGGATTTTGGCTGTAGGCGGTAAAGTAGCGATGATGCCCATTGCTTTGGGTACGGCGGACTTCTTAATCCACCATATTCACGCATTCCAAATACACGTTACTGTCCTAATTCTGCTCAAAGGTGTACTGTTTGCCCGTAGCTCTCGTCTGATTCCAGATAAAGCAAACCTGGGCTTCCGCTTTCCCTGCGATGGTCCTGGTCGTGGCGGTACTTGTCAAGTGTCTGGTTGGGACCATGTGTTCCTCGGACTTTTCTGGATGTACAACACAATATCCATTGCAATTTTCCACTTCAGTTGGAAGATGCAATCAGATGTGTGGGGAACGGTAGATGCAGATGGTGCTGTGACTCACATCACCGGTGGTAACTTTGCCCAAAGCGCCATTACCATCAACGGTTGGTTGCGAGACTTCTTGTGGGCACAAGCAACACAAGTCATCAATTCCTATGGCAGTGCGCTATCTGCCTATGGTCTACTCTTCTTAGGCGCTCACTTTGTCTGGGCATTCAGCTTGATGTTCCTGTTCAGTGGTCGCGGCTACTGGCAAGAACTGATTGAGTCGATTGTTTGGGCGCATAATAAACTGAAGGTAGCACCATCAATTCAGCCTCGCGCTCTGAGCATTATTCAGGGTCGGGCTGTAGGGGTAGCTCACTACCTCTTGGGAGGAATTGTCACAACTTGGGCGTTCTTCCATGCACACATTCTTTCAGTAGGGTAGCAATCAGCTTTGTACAAGTTAGGAGTTAAAAGTTAGGAGTTAGGAATGAAGTTAGGAGCGATGCCCTGAGCCTGCCGAAGGGTTAGGAGTTAGAAATAAAAATTTAAAACTCATAATTCTCAACTCATAATTCTCAACTCATAACTCACAACTCATAACTCCTAACTATCCCAGCTGATACTTGATGGCTAAAGGTCAGAGGATTTATTAAACCTATGGCGACAAAATTTCCGAAATTTAGCCAGGATCTCGCACAGGACCCGACGACTCGTCGGATATGGTATGCGATCGCTACAGGCAACGATTTTGAAACCCATGATGGCATCACTGAGGAAAATCTTTACCAAAAGATTTTCGCAACTCACTTCGGTCACGTGGCAATCATCTTCCTGTGGACATCCAGCCTCCTGTTCCACGTAGCCTGGCAAGGTAACTTTGAACAGTGGATTAAAGATCCCCTTCATATCCGTCCTATCGCCCATGCGATTTGGGACCCGCACTTTGGTAAACCAGCGATCGAAGCTTTTACCCAAGGTGGCGCTAGTAATCCTGTCAACATTGCTTACTCCGGTGTCTACCACTGGTGGTACACCATCGGTATGCGGACAAACAGTGAACTGTACACTGGTTCAGTTGGTCTGTTGTTGTTGGCAGCAGTGTTCTTGTTCGCTGGCTGGCTGCACTTGCAACCCAAGTACCGTCCTAGCTTGGCATGGTTTAAGAGCGCTGAACCCCGCCTAAACCACCACTTAGCAGGTTTGTTTGGTGTTAGTTCTTTGGCTTGGGCTGGTCACTTAATTCACGTTGCTGTCCCCGAATCTCGCGGACAGCACGTAGGTTGGGATAACTTCCTATCCACCCCACCCCACCCAGCAGGTTTGACACCTTTCTTTACAGGTAACTGGGGCGTTTACGCTCAAAACCCTGACACTCCTGGGCATATATTCAGTACATCCCAAGGTGCAGGGACTGCGATTCTGACTTTCTTGGGTGGTTTCCATCCTCAGACAGAAGCTTTGTGGCTAACTGACATAGCTCATCACCACTTGGCGATCGCAGTTATCTTCATAGTTGCTGGTCACCAGTACCGGACTAACTTCGGAATTGGTCACAGCATCAAAGAAATGCTGAACTCCAAAGCTGGTTTAGTACCTAATACCAAAAGTGAAGGTCAGTTCAACCTGCCTCACCAAGGTTTGTACGACACCTATAACAATTCACTGCACTTCCAGTTGGGTATTCACCTAGCTGCTTTGGGAACCATCACTTCTTTGGTGGCACAGCACATGTACGCCATGCCTCCTTATGCATTTATTGCTAAGGACTACACAACTCAGGCAGCGCTGTACACGCACCATCAATACATTGCTGGGTTCCTAATACTTGGTGCTTTTGCTCACGGAGCTATATTTTTGGTACGTGATTACGACCCAGAACAAAACAAAGGCAACGTTCTTGAGCGTGTGTTGAAGC
>NZ_JAIVFR010000037.1 GCF_020829685.1 Nostoc sp. CHAB 5715
GGCAGTTTTTGGAAGATTTGCAGGAATTTGGGAGTGCTGGAGTTAGCGATCGCACCCAACTTTTCGTATTGCTTATACAAATATCCAACCGTTGATAAAACTCTGGATTCTCTACATCCAGCATCAGGGGGAACACTCGACCTGCATTTTCGTTAGTCTTCTTAATTACATGGATGTCGTATTCTCGCGCATCCAATCCAAGGGTGGCATAAAAGTCCTTGCGTTGGATGTCATTAAGATACATTGTCGCAAACACCGACAACAGGAAGAACCGACTCCACAGCCGTGCTTTCCAATCATTCAATATTTGCGGCTGGGATTTCATAATCGCATCAAAGAAATCGCCGTGACGGTTTTCATCTTGACACCAGTTCTCAAAGAACCGGAAGATTGGATAAACCCGGTCTTCGGGATGTGCTTCTAAATGGCGATAAATGGTGATGTAGCGCCAATAACCGATCTTCTCGGAAAGATAAGTAGCGTAGAAGATGAATTTCGGTTTAAAGAAGGTATAACTGCGACTCTTAGTCAAAAATCCTAAATCTAGGGACAGATTAAAGTCCGACAAAGCTTTGTTCAAAAAGCCAGCGTGACGTGCTTCATCCCGTGACATCAGGTTAAAACACTCTGCCAAGACGGGGCTTTTGCCTTTTAAGCGACGACCAAGTTCTTTATACAGTAAAAAGCCGGAAAACTCTGCCGTACACGAGCGTTCTAGAAACTCAACGAACAATCGGCGAGTTTCCCCGTCAATATGATCCCAGGATTGTTCAAACTCGGCATCCCGAACAAAGTGATGGCGGTTGTAGTCAGTGCGGAACTCTTCGAGAATGGCTTTTAACTCGTCTTCATTGACGGAGATATCCATCCGCGCCATTTCATCAAAATCGGTAGTATAAAACCGAGGTGTTAACAGGGTTTCTTTTGCCGGGACTTTAATCCCTGGCCGGATTTCTTCAAAGCCTGGTTTTTTAATGGAATCTACCATGTCTTGATTGCTCTTTCATCTTTATTATCTTAAGTAGACCCTTTGGGGTCGGCAGTTCCTCATGGAAAACCCCCAAGACCGGACTGCCTTACCAGAAAGCCAAGGGTAATGTTCTGTTAATGCGTAACAGCCCACAATAATCCAATTGTATAAAGTTCAGTCTACCAAGGTACGGGTTAGAAATTTGTAAGCAAAAGATTAAGAGTTGCAACAATCATTCAATATTTCTGGAACCAAAAATCGCCGATTAGTAGTCAAATAAACGTAGTTCAGCAATCAGCACTGTTACGATCAAGTAGAGTAGCACGTACTTCTTATATTCTCAAAGCACTGCTATCTCAGTAATTTTCCGCCAATCGAAGCGGCAGAAAGCAAAGGTGGTATTTTAACTGTCACTCAAGGCGTAAAGTTTACGGGAGCTAGCTTTGCTGAAGTGGAAGCTACTCTCAATGAAATGTACAAATCAGATTATGTCAGAATTGATAACGACCCCAATACTGGAGCCGTTATCTACCATTTCCATGAACTTTAAATTGTCCTTTGTCATTTGTCCTTTGTCTTTTGTAAAAAAAAACAATGACTAATGACCAATGACCAATGACCAATGACTAATTTATACCTAACCACTTTTGACCGCCTAAGCGCTGAACTAAGCCATATACCAACAAATCAAGGGTAATTTTGCGCTCATCGATTAAGAATGACTCAAGAGTGCTAGGTTTTTTGCCTTCATTACAGGAAAATCCCTTTTTCCCTTGAATATCTTCTTCTGGGAAATACAGGTTAAACTGACGCAGACCTGTTTCTTTCCAACTGCCGATAATTTGCCAGCATTCTTCGGCGGATTCAAAGCCAGTGATTGGCACTTTCTGCTTGGCAAAAGACACCTGTAAATCTTTCACGCCTTGTTGAGCGATCGCTTTTTGTAAAGCTGGCAAGTAATCTTGCTCAATGAACTCTACAAATGGCTTATCTTCAACAGATGGGGCTTTTTCCTTTTTGGCGGCTTTAGCTGCGGGTTTTTCTCCTGTTGCGGCTGCCGGTTTTTCTCGCTTGGGTGATGCAGCAGCTGGTTTAGCAGCATTAGGATTATCTTCGGGGTTTGCAGCTTTAGGATCTGGCGTGTTAGCACTAGGAAGGTCTGTGGCTTCGGGTGAGTCTGTACTAGGAGCGTGTTCTTCAGCCACACTGGGAGCTTGTTTGTCAACTGTGCTGGGAGCTACTTCTCCCGCTTGATTGTGATTGGTTGGGTCTGCCATTGCTCAGGTCAATCCTTTAATCTAGCTTTTGGAGCGATCGCTCACCTTGATGTATCGGGTATTTTTATTTTGACATACTAATGCAGCAGGGTAAAAATAACTGTGCAGTTAGAAATTTGCTAAAACCAATATATATAAAGATGCACATAACAAGATACCCCTGTAGTCCCGCCGATGCCTTGGGGGGTAAATACAGCTGATTTCAACTTGGTGAGGTACAACAATACCCCACCCGCGCTATCGCGCACCCTCCCCTTAAAAAGGGGAGGGTTGGGGAGGGGTATACCTCATGTAGTTGCAAAACGCTATGCACCCTCACAAAGAATTGGTATAAAACCAGAGGAAAAATTTGATTGCATTTAGGTTGCGATGTCTGACAAAAAGCCCAAAGCAACGGAAACGTCTCCGGCTTGGCGCTGTGCGTTTGTTTACGCCCTAGCAAAAGTCTGATTTAGTCCTCCACAAAAGCCATTAAAGTTTTTGCAGAATCAGGTTAAAGGGCAAAGGAAAAGAGATGAGATTTTCTTTTTACCTTTGCGCTTTAACCTTTTTTTATTCTTTTTGTTAAAGGTACTTTCAAGTCAACAGGACTAAGACTTACGCACTGTAGAAATTAATCATGGTATGAATTTACCAAAATAGGTTTTTTCAGGCTTTTATTGAGCATTTTTTGATAGTAAATACACCCGCACTTTAGGGGTAATTAATAAATTAGCCCTAAGACAGATGTGGTCTTTTAAATCATCCTTATTGGGTATTTATTGTCAATGCGTAAGTCCTTATGCCAATAGCGATCGCCTGCGAAGATTAAATCGTTTAATAGCTCTTAAAACAGTCGAGTGATGCTTACATAAGTGAGTAAAAATAATCAGTAGCTACTAAACTTTAACCGAGATATCATGAAATCTTAACATTACTCAAATATAGTGTTAATAAGATGATTCCAAATACAGTTTTTAACCTTAAAATTTGACTTTGAATCGGCAAATCAAAGACTCTTTTCTCTTTGTTCATTGAGCAAATAGTAACTATAACACTATTGAGTTAAGTTGTCTTAGCCTGTTTCGAGTCTAAGTTTTAGTAGTGTTTCAGTTGTGCAAGCTTATAGGCTATATAAGCAAAGTTAAAGTAATGCAAACTAGTTTTAACTTTTAGCCTGCAAAGGTTAGCTTTGTTTGTGTCGTTAAAGACTTTTAGCCAAATAGCAATTTGCACATTTGGAATGCTGCATATTTGGAATGTTCCCAAAAGTTTAACAGTTTGAATTAAGGAGAAAATTCTCATGGTTCTTTACGGCTATACCATTGGAGATGCGGATATCAATCCTAGCCAAGGTGGAGAACAATTCGCAGTTTACCGCTTCCCCATAAGCCCCCTTGCTACTACTCCCCAAAAAGTAGGCGAAATCACTGCTGCGAATATTCCTAACGCAGACCTAGAAGGTTTGGGAACTAACCCCATTACCGGAAGGGTAAGTGCGATTAACGAAGCACGTGCCTCTGATTCTACAACAGCTGGTCCTGTTATTCGGGTTAATAATGTAGATCAGCCTTTTGCTCCAGCTAGTGCGTCACCAACACCTACACCATCTGACCTACGTCGTTTTGGGTTTGACTCAGGTGCTGACTTTAATAGTAGTGCTCTATACAACATTTCAGGGAATGGTGATACCAATAATGGGGTAGTAGGTAGCTCTCTTTATAGAATTACCACAGCTAATCCTGGAACTATTAGCCTTGTAGACGCCTTTGGCCCAGCTACTACTGCTGCACAAAGACAAGGAACTCAACCTACCAACTCTCAATTTGCCGATGGATTAGCTATCGACAATCTCAATCCTGGTTCTACTCGTGCTTTTGCTAGCGATTTCAGGACTAGTGATGGAGATGGGAACCAGCTTTATAAAGTTGATCTGCTCACTGGTCAGCTATCTGCACCGATTGCTTTGAGAACTCCTTCAGGGCAACCTCTGAATGTCAACGAAGATTCTGGATTGGCATTTACTAACAGCGGATCTCAAAGATTGTTGGCTTTGCTGGAAAATGGTGCTGTGTATGAGATCACAGGCTACCAAGATGAACTTAATGCAACAGGTATAGGTAGTCCCACCAGACCTCCTGGCGATGGCTTTGCAACCGCCACCTTACTTGGTAACGTTAATTTACCAAGTGCTGTAAGTGGAGCCATTGATTATGAAGGCTTTACGATTGTTAATGAATAACAGTCGTTAGGATACTCTTTCTTCAACTCTTGTAAAACTACTTTTATAAGAGTTGAAGAACGGAGCTAAAGATAAAAAAAGTTTTATTTGCTAAACTACCTGTACTTTTTGTAGAGATTAACTGTATTTTCTTTTGAAATTTATTCTATCCTCTAACCCTTTTTTAATTCTTTTTGTTAAAGGTACTTTGAAGTGAACAGGGCAATAGCGATCGCCTGCGAAGATTCAATCGTTTAATAGCTATTAAAACAGTCGAGTTATGCTTGCATCAGCCAGGGAAAACAATCAGTAGCTACTAAAACTTAACTAAATATCATCAAATCTTAACAATTAGAAAAGCTTTTCTTAATATTACTAAAATATAGTCTTATTAAGATGATTCCAAATACAGTTTTTAACCTTAAAATTTGACTTTGAATCGGCAAATCAAAGACTCTTTTCTCTTTGTTCATTGAGCAAATAGTAACTAGAACAGTATTGAGTTAAGTTGTCTTAGCCTGTTTCGAGTCTAAGTTTTAGTAGTATTTCAATTTTGCAAGCTTATAGGCTATATAAGCAAAGTAAAATAACGTAGACTAACTTTAAATCTTAGTTTGGGGAAGTTAGCTTTGTTTGTGTCGTTAAAGACTTTTAGCCAGATAGCAATTTGCACATTTGGAATGCTGCATATTTGGAATGTTCCCAAAAGTTTAACAGGTTTCAACAAGGAGAAAATTCTCATGGTTCTTTACGGCTATACCATTGGAGATCAGGATATCAATCCTAGCCAAGCTGGAGAACAATTCGCAGTTTATCGCTTCCCCATAAGCCCCCTTGCTACTACTCCCCAAAAAGTAGGCGAAATCACTGCTGCGAATATTAATAACGCAGAACTAGAAGGTTTGGGAACTAACCCCGCTACCGGAAGGGCAAGTGCGGTTAACGAAGCGCGTGGTCCTAATACAATACCTGGTCCTGCTGTTGTCGTTAATAATGTAGATGTGCCTTTTGCTCCAGCTAGTGTGTCACCAAGACCTACACCATCCGACCTACGTCGTTTTGGGTTTGACTCAGGTGCTGACTTTGGACGTGACTATTCAGTAGCTGGTCAACCAATTGTTCTATACAACATTTCAGGGGATGCTGAGACGCCAGTAGGAAGCTCTCTTTATAAAATTACTACAGCTAACCCTAGAACTATTAGCCTTGTAGACGGCTTTGGCGCACCTACTACTGCTGCACAAAGACAAGGAACTCAACCTACCAACCCTGGAAAACATGCCGATGGATTAGCTATCGACAATCTCAATCCTGGTAGAACTCGCGCTCTTGCTAGTGATTTCACCAGTGGTGATGGAGATGGGAACCAGCTTTACAAAGTAGATTTGCTCACTGGTGAGCTATCTGCACCGATTACTTTGAGAACTCCTTCAGGGCAAGCTCTGAATCTGGACTTAGATTCTGGATTGGCATTTACTAACAGCGGATCTCAAAGATTGTTCACTTTGCTGGAAAATGGTGCTGTCTATGAGATCACAGGCTACCAAGATGAACTTGCTGCATCAGGTCTAGGTTTAGGTAGTGCTACCGGTTCTAATGGTGCTGGCTTTGCAACCGCCCGCTTACTTGGTAACGTTAATTTACCAACTCCTACGCCTGGAGCCATTGATTATGAAGGCTTTACGATTGTTAATGAATAACAGTCGTTAGGATACTCTTTGTTCAACTCTTGTAAAAGTAGTTTTACAAGAGTTGAAGAACGGAGCTAAAGAAGATAAAAAAAGTTTTATTTGCTAAACTACCTATAATTTTTGTAGAGACTAACTGGATTTTTATTTTTAAATTTATTCAATCTATTCAATTACTTATAAAAACTTGATGCTTATGTATGAGTGCAGGGAGTTATATCATGTCCGTTTGATTGCTTACTAAATCCTAAGAACCCCACCCCCCCAAAGCTACGCTTCGTCTCCCCTCCCGAAGAGCGGGGAGGGGTTGGGGGTGAGGTGTAATGACTGTGGGAATCATAACTAATTATCCGGACTTGATATTAGATAGCAATCCGATTTATCGCATGAAAAATCTAATAAGCACGTCTATTTGTGTGCTAAATAATATTAATAATTAAAGTGGCGTAATCCAATAGGTAATGCCCTGGACAACTTGTTTGTTAAAACCAAACAGAGGTAAATTATCTTCAGTTAAACCCACATAAGTCCAATGTGGAACATCATTTTGTACAGTTTGAAACCAACCATTTTGATTAAGAGCTTTTCTTTGTTCTTTGCTACTTACACGTAAATCAATTGCTAATCCCCAGAGATGTTGTGAAGTTCCAGGAGGTGCAACCACACCGAGAATTTTTGTTTCTTTGCCCTGTTGAACTTTTGCCAAAACTTGATTGTTAGCATATTTGTGCCAAAATTTTAAATTAGTGTTGAAAGTGCGAGTACAATCACTAGAACCATAACCAGATTTTAGCGGTATCCGTTGTTGTATTCGCGCTTTATTTAAAGCATCAGCCGCCGATTTTTGTAAGTAACAGTCGTTAGTGTCATTAACATGATCCATTGTTAAAGTATCTTGAAACTCTCGGGTTTCTTGTTCATTAGCAAAGATATTTTTTTGCGGTAGTTTAATCCCGACATCTTGATTTACAAAGACTGCGCCATAGGTTCGCAGCAAAATATATTCATAAGTACCAGGCTGGGGAACTGTGAGTAATTTTCTAGCGATCGCAGATAAAAAACGCTGTTTAGCATTTAATTTTAAATCGGGAATAAATGGTTCTGATGTTGTCTTTTTATAGGGATCTGTACAAGATAACGAATCAGTACTCAAGCATCCGTTTAATGGTTGGGCGGTTATAGCAACTTTATGGTGGGTAATCTCATTACTAGCTACTAGTATAAAAATTATCAAAATAACTATACTGATGAAAGTTGCCTTTCTAATAATTATAGTAATATTTTTCTTTTGGAGGGTAAGTTTCATTTCTAAATAATTGCTGAGTTGATTCAAGAATAAAATTCACAAGGTTTTAGCAAATATTTCTTATTGCTCAGTTAAAAATACAAATTAATTATTTTTCGGTTTTGAACTATAGTTTCATCCAAATTACCAGCAATATCTAATATATACCAGTAAAACTTTTCAATTGGTGTTAATTAATGACTAAATATGTGAACAATAGTTGTAATTAACAACCCAAAACGTTGCCATAAAATTTCAAAAATATTATGTTTTTTGCTGAGTACTCAAGTTTAAAAATGGAAACTTGTCTTTAATTAAGTACTAGTAAATTTGATAACTTTTTTATCATAAAGATACATCCATGAAACCACTGGAACAGTTAAAATTGAAAAGAACTCTCAGCTTGCTGATCCTGTAAGTATGACCATGCACAATTCCGTTGAATTCCAAGACGCTTTTGATGTCATAGTCGTCGGTGCAGGTCACTCCGGTTGCGAAGCAGCTCTCGCCTCTGCACGCCTCGGTTGTCGTACCCTGCTATTGACGCTCAACTTGGATAAAATCGCTTGGCAACCTTGTAACCCAGCAGTGGGTGGCCCGGCCAAATCTCAGTTGACTCATGAGGTAGATGCACTCGGCGGGGAAATTGGTAAAGTAGCAGACCGCACCTACCTACAAAAACGTATCCTCAACTCTTCACGGGGGCCTGCTGTTTGGGCATTACGCGCCCAGACAGACAAGCGCGAATATGCAGCAGTGATGAAGAATATTGTCGAGAACCAAGAAAACTTGACAATCCGTGAAAGTATGGCAACAGATTTGGTACTGGGTGCTAACGGTGAAGTTATCGGCGTTGAAACTTATTTTGGTGTAGGGTTCCAATGTAAAGCAGTGATCTTGACAACTGGCACCTTCCTCGGAGGGAAAATTTGGGTTGGTAACAAATCAATGCCAGCCGGACGTGCAGGGGAGTTTGCGGCTGAAGGATTGACACAAACCCTAAATCGCCTGGGATTTGAAACCGGAAGACTCAAAACTGGAACTCCAGCCCGGGTAGACAAGCGATCGGTAAATTATAGTAAAATGCTCATCCAGCCAGGGGATGAAGATGTACGCTGGTTTAGCTTTGACCCGGATGCGTGGGTAGAACGGGAACAGATGCCTTGCTACATCACCCGCACAACTGCCGAAACCCATCGCCTAATTCAGGAAAATTTGCACCTGTCGCCAGTTTATGGCGGTTGGGTGGAAGCGAAAGGGCCGCGTTATTGTCCCAGTATTGAAGATAAAATTGTGCGCTTTGCCGATAAGGAAAGCCATCAAATCTTTATTGAACCAGAAGGACGGGATATACCCGAACTTTATATCCAAGGGTTTTCCACAGGGTTGCCAGAAAATTTGCAACTGCAAATGTTGCGGACTCTCCCCGGTTTAGAAAAATGTGTGATGCTTCGTCCAGCGTATGCTGTGGAATATGACTATTTACCTGCAACTCAGTGTTACCCCACACTGATGACTAAGAAGATTGCCGGACTGTTTTGTGCTGGGCAGATTAACGGCACTACAGGTTATGAAGAAGCTGCTGCCCAAGGGCTTGTGGCGGGAATTAACGCCGCTCGATTTGTTCGTTCTCAAGAAATGATTGTCTTTGCCCGCGAGCAAAGTTACATTGGAACGCTAGTTGATGACTTGTGTACAAAAGACCTGCGGGAACCTTACCGCATGCTTACCAGTAGGTCTGAGTACCGATTGATATTGCGTTCTGACAATGCCGACCAACGCTTGACACCCTTGGGACGGGAAATCGGTTTAATTGACGATCGCCGATGGGATCTATTTACCCAAAAGCAAGCCAATATTACCACAGAAAAGCAAAGATTGCAAGCCATACGAGTCAAAGAACATGATGAAATAGGAATAGCGATCGCATCTAATACCCAGCAATTAATCAAAGGTTCAATTACCCTCAATGACTTGCTGCGGCGTCCAGGATTCCATTACGTTGACCTCGACAGGTTCGGACTAGGAAACCCCAACCTCAACCGCGCCCAGAAAGAAGGCGCAGAAATTGACATCAAGTATTCTGGCTATCTCGCTAGGCAACAAAATCAGATTGACCAAATTGCCCGCCAAGCGCATCGCCAGTTACCTGCGGATTTAGATTATACAACAATTGATACTCTTTCCAAAGAGGCACGGGAAAAGCTAACTCACGTAAAACCACTCACTCTTGGTCAAGCTGCACGTATAGGTGGTGTAAACCCAGCCGATGTTAACGCTTTATTATTATATTTAGAATTGCGTAGAACCAAGAGCCAGTCGGAGTTTCCAGCGTTAGCTTCACACAAACTTGATAAAGACTGAGTATAGTAGTAGGGAGGGAGATTGGTATGATAGATGACATAAATATTAGTAATGGCATCATCAACAATCTCCAGATTAAAGTTGACTTTAATACCAACGCTCAACCAACTCGTCTCAATCAGACGGCAGATTGGATATTTTATCTGTAATCCTAATTCCCAGGCAGTAGGCGCGGCGTTTCCTCGTCCTAGCAACAAAGATAGAAAGTCTATGTTACAAGAAGCCAGCACCCGTCTCATAGTACCGGAACCATCAGAAGACTTAATCGCCAACGAGCCTTGGTCGATAGAAAACTATGCTGATGGTCTAATGGATGAACTCTTTGCCGATATCGACTCCATTCTGGATGTTAGTAGTAATCTGCTTTCTCAAACCGTTAGGCACAGTAGGCAGAAGAAATCGAACCAGTCTGTTGCTGGGGTTTCTCCCCAACCTCAACGCCAGTCGCCTCCAGAAAACGTGGTGCAAACTGTTATGACGATGCCGCAGATTATCTTACCGAACACACTGAACCAACCAGTGCAGTCAGTTGCTCAAGATAACCACAAACACTTGAGTACCGTTGTATTTGACACCGCTACCATAAAAAGAGCTAGTAGAAAGCGTCCCAAAAGTAGTCAGAATTTGGGCAAACTGCTGATGGTGGGAACAACTTTAGGCGTGGCGATCGCTGGTACTATCTACCTAGTACAGTCTGGAGTCGTATATCTTTTAAATCCCAACTTGACCCAGCCAGCTGTTCTAATGCCGCAACCGCAGTCACAGTTGCCAACAAAAGTAGAAATTGAGGCAGATTTGGTTGACTACATGCTGCAAGCGCTGGCAGTTATAGATAAGCAAGAAGTAAAAAGCAATCAAAAATCTGCCAGCCCAGGATTCTCTACTCAGGCAAATACTAACCAAATAGCCCTTGGTAACAGGCAAACAACTGCTAATCTACCACCACTTCCACTTCTAGCTAACAATACACCACCAGCCCCAAACCGTTCTGGAAAGGTTGTTGAGCGCATCTACGTTCCCGTTTATCAAGCGCCGTCGCCCATGCGCTACGCACTGCCGGTCATTCCTGAGACTCCCACACTTTTACCACAAGTTGCCAGTGCGTTACAGGAATCTCAACCGAATGTTGTGAAAAATGCCCTGAATACGGTGCGACAAGCTGCCAAGCCTGTAACTGTCAACATGTTAGCTGCGGCTGTAAGAGCCGAACTTAAACCTGTAGCTGCGAAAACTGCACCGATTATCGTGCGGCAAACACCCAGCCCTCTGCCTGCATTACCAGTAGTTCCATTACGTGAAGCACTTGCCCCATCAGAACCAACTATTACCCAGGAACAAGTATATCCGGCAGTTGCGATCGCAGATGCTCCTAGTAATACCTTAGAAGGATTACTAGAGTTAGGCAATAAATCTGCCGCTTTGTTTAAAATTGATGGCGTGACTCGCCACATCAATATGGGTGAAAGTATCGGCTCAAGCGGTTGGACATTAGTAGATGTGAGTAATGGTGAAGCTGTTATCCGCCGTAACGGCGAAGTGCGATCGATTTACGCAGGGCAGAAATTATAATAAGCTGTTTAAACCTCTCTCTTGTAGCCCATCAAGCCAACTTTGCTTCGTAAATCAAAATCAATGCGATAGACCACTAGTGGTCTGTATCACATTAGTTCTGAGGGAGCAAATCTTGACTTTTGAATGCGTGACTTTTGACTTTTGACTTCCCCGTTCGCGCAGCGTCCCGTAGGGAAGGGGTTGACTTACCTTTTACCGCCGATTGCGAAAACCTTGTCTTCCATTAACTTGGTCAAAAAGTACATCGTATTTATCAAAAAATGCGATGCCAGTATTTACAAATATAGGAAGTTCTGCTTGTGGCGAGATACTCAAATTCCAGCGATTAAATCCGTCGCGGGTTCCTGGTGTCACACTATAATCAAAAATGCCATTAATTGCTATTTTTAGAGCATTTGCTGAACGTAACACTCCTGGTTTGAGTTTACCTGCTGTGGAAGCTGACTTGAATTGAGTCAAACCATTAATAGTTCCAGTATCAGCGATTGTTGTGCCATTACAAGAATTTTTAGCAGAACTCCCAGCAAGAGTTAAACAAACTTTACTCAGTCGAGAGTCCCATATGTTACCAGGTACACCATTTATTTCGCTTTGTTGACTCCAAGGAGCCATTTTGAAACCTGCTTGATTATCAGCAGTTAAACCGAGGATTAAACTGCCATTCTTGTTACTATCACCATTTCCAATGACTATAAATCCGTTACTCAGATTGCCTGGTAATTTTCTCAACGGATTATAGAGAAGTGACTTTTCAAAATAGTTTACACCGATAATACCAGAAAATGGTACACCACTCTTTGCTGAACAATTAGGCTTTTGGGCAGTACATTGGCGACTAGTAACAATCTGTACCGGAACGGGTTCTGCGGCGGGAAGCAAACCAAACCGGATATTAGTATAAACTAATTCTCCCTCCAGGATAGTACCATCATTTAATACCTCCTTGATATTTTGGCCTGTTCTGCGGATAGGGGCATTACCTAAAAACTCTTTGGGAACTCGCAGCCCTGCTGACCCTGTATCTAATAAGATACGCCTTGGTTGACCACCTGCGATCGCCATTTCCAAAAAATAGCCGCGAACACGTTGACCGAGGGAAGGTTTTGTGTATAAAGGTAGGGATATGGTATCAAAAGTTGGCTTGCGGGGTGTATTTTGGGAGATATCGCGCAACGCTGGGTTTGGGTAAAGAGCCGCAAATGCTGACTGTCGTTGCGCTGCTGGTTCAGGCGCGATATCCCAAAGGCTTTCGTAGTAGAAAAAGCCGATACCTAAACCGCGTTGTTGTGCTGCTTGCACCTGGGATTGGATTTGTGGCATGGAAACTGGGCGATTTCGTAACCCCGCCATAATACCGATACCAGTTGGGATGACTTGTTTTGTTTCTAAAATTTCTGGGCGGTTAATTTGAGCGATAAAACTTTCTAAATCATTACGGTACACTTGCATAACCAACTCATCGACAATACCCAACCGTACCCAGTTGAGCCAGTCTTGCAGTTGCAGCTTGTAGGCGAAATCATAATAATTAGGAGCAACTGAGAAAATAGCATTCGGTTTTCTAGCTTTCACAGTTTGCTGGAGGTCTACCATGAATGTAGTGATTTTATCTGCCCGCCATTTTATCCATGCTTGAGCTTGGGGATTGGGTGGGGGAGGATTGCCAGTTTCTTGAGTATATAGATTAATTGTGTATTTATCGTAACCAAAATCTACAGGTAAACTCGTATGGTCGTCAAATTGAACGCCATCAGCATCGTATTGAGTAATGACTTCCATCACGAGTTCGGTGATAAACTTTTGCACCTCCGGGTGAAACGGATTTAACCACGCTACTTCACCCGCAGCACTAATTGAAGTTTGAGTCTCATCCGACTTTTGTGTTAGCCAATCTGGATGCTCAGATGCGAGTTCCGAAGTTAGGGGAACCATGAAACCAAATTCAAACCAAGGTATTGCTAGTAAGCCTTCTCTGCGGGCTTGGCTGATTATGTCTGCAATTACATCTTGTCCATCTGTTCCCTTGAAGAAGAAAGGAATACCCATTTTTTGCATGATGGCGCTGGGGTAATATGTATAGCCATCGTTCCATACTACTGGATAAACAGTGTTAAAGTTTAACTGCCGCAGTTGGCTCATGGTTGCAAGCACCTGCGAGCGATTTCGGAAAACGCTAAAATCGTTACCACTCAGCCACACCCCCCGAATTTCCTGACGAGGTTGAGGAGGTAGTTGGGCAACAGCAGGGGCAAAGCTGTTGAGTAGCAATACCGCAAGAAATGATATTAGACATAATAATGGCAGCAGACGCTTCCTTAAAAGCCACCAACCTTGATGAAGGGGACTAGCTGCAACTCTACCAGACGCTTTACGAAGCTTGCTACGACATAGGAGTAAGCCTCTACGCACAGGCTTAAATAGTAAGTTAGTTAGAGTAGTATTAATTTTTATGCTTTTTTCCCAGAACTGAGTTGTCATTACTTCTGCTTACTAAATGAGGTTAATTGGTTATATTTCTAGGACTTACGCAAAAATCGCCCAAAAGCTTAATTTATCGAACCGCCAAGACGCCAAGAACGCCAAGAATTCGTAGAGCGTGCGTAAGTCCTAATTTCATTCCATATCAACGTTAAATTGCTGCATCAGGAAAACTGATACAGTAATTTAGCTGCAAGATAGTTGACGCAGTTATAAGGTTAGTAGTGCCAAGTACAAAAAACTCCACGCCACTTGCTCTCTGGAGTTTCCCGCCGCTTTCGATAAATGTTTCAATGTAACCTGTAATATATTTTCGCTGCTCTCACGCCTACGCCTGGTAGATTTTTTGCATAGCACCATTCCTGCTATTGGAATTAAGTCACAATAATAATAGGCAATCATAGAGGGTGCTGTTATGTTTCGTCTAACTCAAACTGTTCGGAACTTGTTCCTTCGTCTTCAAGGCTTGTTTGGTGTTTTATTCCAAAGTGTTTCTAATTTTTTGGGAAATTTATTTGGTTTTTTTGCCAACCTGTTCGGATTTACTAAGTCTGGTTATTTCTTGGAATCTGATCAGACGCAAGGTATAAAGCAAACTTCTGCAAAAGAGCCAATTGAAACGAATCAGGATAACACTCCTAAAATTTCCGCCACTACCCCCCGTCGTTCTAATGCCAAAATTGACGACTACTTCCTCAATATGGCTCGTGATGTAAAAAAGAATTAACAAAAGCCAGCAATTGGAGGGTAATCTTAGTGCAGCTTTCGCGGAGCGTCTCGTAGAGAAGCTCGCCTTAGGCATCGCTTTCCCACGGTAAGATCATCTCAATTAGGCTTGACTGCTGACTCAGGAGGCTACCAATTAATTACTGTTAAAATTGTTACCTTCGCAAACTCTTGATCGGCAGTCACCAAACTTGCTGAATTTTGGATCGCCATTGCTGCAATAATTGCATCTGGTAGTTTCAACCGATATTGCTGGCGAATTTCAATGATTTTCTTAATCAAAACAGCATCACTCGCCACTAAATTGACAACCTCAACTCGTTGCAAAAACTGCTCAAAAAGCTGACGATCCTCTTGACTCAGCCCAGAAAACGCGATAAATTCAATTTGGCTAATAACTGAAACTCCAATCCAATCAGCATCTTGGAGTAATTGAATAAGCTAAGAATTTCCTTGAAGCAGAGCTACTATCGCATTCGTATCCAAGACGTAGCGATTACCACTCATCGCGTAGATTCCTCTGCATTGCTACCGCATCTCCTTGCCAAGTTAATCGCCCCACCAAATCAGAGAAATCATAACTAGGTTGCTGCTTTTCCTCTGACGAAACTGGATTCAAAACAACTACAATGTTCACTTCAACCGCCGCTAACTGCGTTGGGATATTAAGATTTAAATATCCTGATTCATCGATTTTAGTTGTAAGTTTTAAAACTTCCATTGCCAAATAATTAGTAAACCTCATCTTATTCTAGATTTTGTAGAGGGAACATTGCTCAATCAGATACCCAGAACCCCGATTTTTTTGAAAAGTCGGGGTTCTTGTGCCTCATATTTGATAAAACTAGGCATATACTCGCAATTCATATAGGACTAATATTTAATTTCTGAAAAAGCTCGGTACAGATCGAAAAGCCTAATTCCCTACTCCCTACTCCCCACTCCCCACTCCCCGCCCACGTAGATAATTTCAAAAATCAAATACGATTCCTA
>NZ_JAIVFR010000380.1 GCF_020829685.1 Nostoc sp. CHAB 5715
ACAAGCAAATCTCCATGCCTGATTTTAAGAACTAGCAATTTTCAATTTAAATTCATTAGGACTTACGCAAAAATTACTAAAAATCTTAATTTATCGAACCGCCAAGACGCCAAGAGCGCCAAGAATAGAGAGTTACTCATTTAGTGCAGCTTCACATTAAATTGGTATAACTCTTCTCTTATGCCCAATCCCGGTAAACAGAAAGTTCATCTACCCTCATTTCAAAAGGTACGCCTTGACTTTCTGGCGGACAAACACGGATTTTAGCACTGCTGACAATTCCATATAGTAATGTCCCCATTGGCACGATTTTTTGCAAAACACGCCAATTAGTAACTTGATCGGGACATTCAATTACCAATGTTAGAGCATTGGCATGAGTTGTGACATACCACCGACAATTAGATAGAAGATTTTGAATCGTGCGATCGCAAGCGTCATAAAAGTATCTACTAATAGAATACTCTAGTTGTTGCCGCAGTATAATATCGGCAGATGTCGGTTGTATTGGATGTGAGTCATCACCATTTAAGTAATACATCTTTCTAGCTATCTCTCTTTAATTTCCTGCTTATCTTCCAATCACCATTCCATAAAGTACATCTTTATTTGTTTCTAATAATTCTTGGGTTTCATCATCATAATAAGCACCAATACCACTACACCCAATTCCCAAATAATTACTAGTTAAATAAAGTCGCTGTCCAATAAAACCAGCTATTTGCATAGCAGTTTGATAGTTTAAATAATCTGACACAAAAAATAAAGTTACAGCGCCATCTCTAGCAATAGCCTGATTAATACATAAGTAACCTGTCTTTTCACTAAAATTACCCGTCTTAACCAGATGTGTACCTCTATATAACCCAGGTGTCATTCCTTCTACTCGATGCACCACTGAGTAAATTTCTATTTGCTCATAATTTTCTGTCGGTATTGACTGCTGAAGTTGTTGCACTACATATAAATAATCTTCTTGAGAAATAGATTCTTTCCGGAAACGTCTAATAGAACGTCTATTCCAAACAACTTGATAAAATTTATCCTTGTCGAAGTTAAATTGAGGATACTCTAATTTCTGCTGACGACTCTTTTGTAGAGTAGTTGCTTGATAAGCATCTTCAATAAATTGATTGGATTCAAAATAATCAGTACCAGAGACAAAAGGAACTTTCAACCTTAAACGTCTGATTTTCTTGTCTTGTAGTTCTCCTGACACCGCACAACTAGTAATAAACTCCTTATTCTCAAATCCCAAATCTGAATTGAGTGCAAGTTTATCAAAGTCAAAAACTAGTTGTATATCTTTTTCATGGAGATAAGCTGAAGCTGCAACTGCACCTAAATGGTGTCCGCTATCTAAGAAGCAATATCTCATGCTCCTGTTTTGATATTTCCAGCTAGACCTATAATAAACACAACTAATTAAAAAGATGAAACCGTTGATACTTTTTCCTGGTATAATATAACTCTCTAACCCATCATCAATTAATTCATAGATGAGAGTTAGACAATTATTCTCAACTTCTAGATGGTATATACCATCTACCATTCCCTCAATCTCGCGAACCTGTACGTAAACTTCCGTAGGATACAGAGCGCCTGCTGATGGATTCACCCGCAGTTTTAATGGGCCATCTTTATATACTTTTTCCAGTGTTATCGCACTGGTTAAGTAGATAAAAGAATGAACAGAATTATTGAGATTTAATTTCACTCTCCGATAAAACTTGGGATAAACTTTAAATGAAGATGGCTGTGTTGAAGCATCTACATAATTTGGATCGAGTTGTACCGATAAGTAGGAATGCTTGGTAGCGTCATGATAAGCTTTGCCCCATATCTGACTTTGTGGCATTTTTAAGTATCCTTAAAACTTCTGCGTTGCTGGCAAAATCGATAGCTTTATAGTCGTCTAAGTTTTTTAAATATAAGTTAGGATGATGTTCTAAAAGTAACTTAACGACTTCTGTCTTTCCGGCTGAAGCTGCATACATTAAAACAGTTGCACCGTTATCATTTTGGTTGTCGATGTTAATGTTTTCAGCTAACAGTAAATTAATTAAATCGTAATGATTACCAAAACAAGCAAACCACAAAGCATTGTTGCGATCGCTATTTCTAGCATTGATATCCGCACCTGCATCAATCAGTTCTTTAACGACTGAATACACTCCCTCTCTCGTAGCTTTCATCAAAGCTGTATCGCCATTTTCACCTAGCTGGTTTAAATCCCCAGAACTATAGCCTTTCGCTATTAACCATTGGATTGTTGTTTCACTCAAATCTTGGCTGCTTACTTGACTCATAATTGTTCTTTAAGTGTCACAAAAGTAAGTATTTTTCAAGTAAGTTTATGCTTGATAAACTTAATGGTGGGCATTACCCACCATTATTTTAAGATGCTATACGAGTAACTAAAGTCTAGTAGTTTACCAAAGCAACTTTGCTAGATATTCAAAAGTTTGGTAAGACAAAAATATTTTTCTCCACTCTCGATTTTCTGCCCTCACCTAGCAATTATGGGTTGGTCAAGTACTAAGTTAACTAGCAACAATTTAGCTTAGTTATATATTATCACTATGATAATTTTGAATTATAAATCATTTATAAAGATTCCCAGATATATCTAATAAAAAATATTGAGATACAATTAAAATGCAGAAAATTCTACAATGTTATTTCACAATCTAGACTAATAGCAGATAGAATTTTTGCGTAGAGATTCACTAGTGCATTGTTGCAAAAGTTTGTCTAGCTTTAACAATTTGCTCAAGCTCATTGTCTTGCTCAAATTTGATGTCAAGTTTCTATTAAATCTTGTGTTTAATAAAACAGAGATATTATGCTGAAGTTGCCTTTATATGTCTGGCACTTATTAAGAAATCTCAAATGTTTTCCTTTTTCAAGCAAAATTTGCTAGTTTATTTAAGTAAAAACAAGTAAAACACAGACGAAAAATGAAAATTAGCGCTCGTAATTCTCTCAAAGGTACTGTAAAAAAAGTTGTGCCTGGTACAGTTAATACTGAGATAACTTTGGAAGTGGCACCAGGAGTAGAGTTAGTGTCAATAATCACAAAATCATCAGCAGAAAAACTGGGACTTGCAGAAGGTAAGGAGGCTTATGCCGTGATTAAATCATCAGATGTGATAGTTGCTGTTGATTAAAAAATATAGCATCCTAAATGAGATTGTGAAAATTTTGTTATGGTCGTCCTTAGTCATTTGTCCTTGGTCATTTGTGATTACAAAGGACAAATAACTAATGACTATCAATATCAGTTTTGTCAAGATTTTTTCATCCTGGCTTTTACAGAAGGTGACTATTCCTCGCGCTCCCGTTATTAATAATTCTAATGAACAGCCAGTCACGGTAAATGGGGAAAACATTTGAATTATAAATTAGGAATTGTGAAGGGAAGAAGGAAGTAGATTTTCATCCTTCATCCTTCATTTTTTATTTGGTTGCTGCCTTTAGCAACCAAAGTAATAGTTTAAACGAGATATGCTTCTTGATGAGTTTTAATTGTGCAATTAGAACGAGGATAAGTTACACAAAGTAGAGCGTATCCTTTAGAAACTTGATCGTCATCTAAAAAGTTTTGATCATCTTGATTAACTTCACCTTCGACAACCTTGCCAACACAGCTAGAGCAAGAACGTGCGTGACAAGAAAAGGGCAATTCAATACCATTTTCTTCTGCTGCTTCTAAGATGGTAGTCTCTTCGTCAACTTCAATTGTGGTGTCGAGTTCTTCTTTTTTGTTGATTAATCTAACTTGGTAGGTAGCCATTTTCAGATTCTCCTCAAACGTTATATAGTTGGTCTAATTTCCGAAGTTTTTGAGCAACCTATCCTACTTTTTGCTTCCTTTCTTCTTACAGAGATGCTAAGTTTAATCAGCTTCTCTATAGGGGTAAGGGATGCAACACGAACTAGAAGCTACCTCAAGGGCATTGAAACTCTGCGGAGTGCGTCTATGGGAAACCTCTACAATTGACTTGGCACTAACGGAATGATGTTAGCTACAAGGTACACCAGTAGGTGTACAGTCGCCTGTTTTGAAGGACTTTCCACAACCGCAGGTATCAGTTGCATTGGGGTTGATGAATTTAAAACCGCTTTCCATCACTCCCTCAACGAAGTCAACGATAACTCCGTCTAACAACGGCGCACTTTTGGCATCAACGTAAACCAGTACTTTGCCTTGCTGACTTACCAAATCATCTGGTTGGGGCTTGCTGGTGATATCGATCGCATATTCATAGCCACTGCAACCACCATCTTTTACAGAGATGCGGACACCTTTAGTTGCGCCATCAGCGTCAGGTGCGGAACCTTTGAGGAATGCCCGCAGATGAAATTCTGCTTTTTCTGATAAAATAACGGCCATTAAATCTCCTGATTTGTCTTTTGTCATTTGTCCTTCGTCATTCGTCCTTTGTCCTTTGTCATTTGTTCTTTGTCAGTTGTCTTTTGCTAATGACCAATACTTCTCTACGAGAGGCTGCGCCAACGACTACGCTCAGTACTGACCAATGACCAATGACTAATGACTATTTTGTGCAATACCCGTGGCTTCCATCGAATTGGATTGCGCGTGTCTCCAAGGCGCACTATTACCGCATACTGGACAAGAGCGATCGCGGTGAGAACGGCGTTTAGCAAATTCCATTCGATTCAAGTCGATTGTCAGCAATTGCGACAATAGAGGCTGACTAAATCCGGTGATCAGCTTGATAGCTTCCAGCGCCGTTAGACAAGCTAGTGTTCCAGAAACAGCGCCTAGAACTGAAAAGCCGCGCTGATCCCAATCAGGCTTCTCTGGAAACAGACAAGATAAACAAGGAGTCACACCAGGAATAATCGTCGTCAGGTAAGCCTCCATCCCATTCATTGCGGCTTCCACCATTGGCTTACGCCAGCGCACACAGGCTTCATTTAATAAATTGCGCTCTGTAAAGTTGTGGGCGCAATCAAGAGCCATATCGGCGGACTGCACTAACGAGTCTACATTTTCCGGGGTGATGTAATCATGAACAGCTTCCACTTGGACATCAGGATTAATCGCATCCAGAGTTTCTTTAGCTTTGAATACCCTTGGCTTACCTACCCAATCATCAGTCATGAGAACCTGACGATTCATATCATCCAGCCGCAAGTCACCACCCCGGACTAGAATTAGCCGCCCAACGCCCGCTACTGCTAAGTAAAGCGCCGCCGTACCGCCTAATCCCCCCACACCTGTCACCAGAACTGTCGCTGACTTCAAGCGCTTCTGTGCTGTTTCGCCAAAATTTGGAAGCATCATTTGGCGACGATAGCGTTCTAATTCGGTAGGCGTTAGGTTAACCAATTTATACCTCCTAATCAGAAGTGATTTCTGTCAGTGTGACTACATTTTTCGGCTTGTCGTTAAACACTTTGAACAGCTTTTGTTCGTGAGGTGTTGATTCGATAAATACCTGATAAGCTTTTTGCAAAGCCAAAGAATATTGGTTTAGTCTCTCTTCTTGACTCAAGTTAGGAGAATTATTATCAATTTCTTGGATGTATTGAGAGAACTTTTTCAGAATATGTAGACGATTTACATTCACAACTTCTAAATCGTAGGACAGGTTAAAGAATTGAAAAAATTCTTCTGCATCTACCAGCTTCTTGAATTCATCAATAGTTCCAGTCATCTAGCATTCTCCAATTGTTTCAGATGTTGCTTAAGTTCATCTAACTGGCGATAGATTTCATAAGTTGCAGCCGCAACATCCATAAGTTGTTTGTAATCTGTTGGCAGACCTTCAGCTAAATCATGCAGATCCATTTTCATTTGACCCGCTTTGCTGTTTAGCCGTTTAATTTCTCCTTGTAGTTCCTCAATTGTCATTTGTCCTTTGTCCTTTGTCCTTTGTCATTAGTCATTTGTCTTTTGTCCTTCGTCCCTTGTCCTTTACTAGTGACCAATGACCAATGACTAATGACCAATGACTAATGACTAATGACTAATTAAATTTTGCCAACTTCAGGAAAGCGCTTCGCCAAATCAAGACCTTTCTTGACGTAGTTTTCTCCCTCTTCGGCTAATTTATCCAGTGAGTCAAAGCCAAAGCGATGAGCATCTCGCAAGGTTTTCACAGTTAGCAAAAGACGACCAGAAAAAACTAGCGCCCAGCCAAATCCTTCATGGCTCAAATCAACTACAACCTGGGATATCAAACCTGTTTCTTGTTCAATCCCAGCCGCTACAGCTCGAAAAAATGCCATAATCCGAGCTTGAGTTACCGGATCAACTTCGCCCTCAACGGAGATTTCCCGTTTCTTTTGTTTGGTGACAATAAAGGGTTTGAGAATTAACTCATCCGACCAAGTACGATAAACTCCATAACTGTCTTGACCACGGATTTGTTTGATTAATACCTTCAGAAATGGTGAGTTCAAGACTTCAGCTGTAGCGGTTCCGTTTACACTATTATTTGCGGTCATACTGTTGCTTCATTTTCAACT
>NZ_JAIVFR010000381.1 GCF_020829685.1 Nostoc sp. CHAB 5715
TGGGGAATAGGGAATGGGGAATAGGAAATTGGGCATTGGGCATCCCTTCGGCTTCGCTCAGGGCAAGTGGGCATTGGGCATTGGTTATTAATTTTTGTCCCTCACTCCCTCACTCCCTCATCTCCCCGTGCAGAAAACCCTTCAAAAGAAAAGCAAATATCCGTTGGAACATTGCAATTCATTCCGAGCAATTGGCACATGGATATTGTCGCTCTCAATTTTTGACTACGGCCTCAGGATCAAGATACTTCAGAATGCTGCCTTGATTCTGGAGCGATCGCTTCAATCTTAAAATTTCATGGGGCATTGGGCATTGGGCATTGGGCATTGGGCATTGGGGATTAGTTAAGACTCATCATTTAACTAATGACTAATGACTAATGACTAATGACTAATGACTAATGACTAATGACTAATGACTAATGACTAACTATATTGAATCCTGAATCTGTTTTGTAGGATACAAAAATCTAACTTTTGAGGACAATGTGTACCAGGAAATTAACATCTTTTGGCTGTAGATGGATTTACAAAATCATGTAAATTTTCATCCCAAATGCTGATGTAAATAAAATCACATTTTTGGCGGATAATCTGACCCTTGACTGAGCCATTATTAAAACTAAAATTATCAGACTGACGCTGTTGTACCTGTTTGAGTCCCTGCTTAATTTCTTCAGTGGCTTGCCCACCTAACATTCCATTCAAGGTATCCTCCATTACCTGCGGTTCTACTGATTGGGCAAAAGATACCTCAGTTTGACGTAACACTTTAGAATTACGATCAAATAAGTAGCCAAGGTCAATTTTGTTTGGCACTAGTTTGTAAACGACAGCACGGGTTTTGCCCCATGCACCTCTTAAATCTTGATTTGGTTTGCCAAGGGTAGCTTCTACGGCGCTTCTTGGTGTACCTGTAGGAAATGCGGGAACACTTTGGCTACTAGTCGTGGCAGCTAATTTACTAAGCGGCTGATTATTTTTCAGTGGTGCTGAAGGCGCTTCTGGTGTAGGAGGTGCAATATTCTCTGGTTCTGGCTGTGGTGTGGATACTACTGGCGCTGGAGTATCTGAAATTACAGGTTCCCTCTCTGGCTGTGGTATAGATACAACTGGGGGATTAAAGGTGGGCAAAGGATCGGGAATTACTCGCCGTCGTGCTGGTGAAGTCGGTACAACTGGGACTGGAGAAGTTTGGGAAGAAATGGGCGGTTCGGTAAATGCAGGAGTGGGTAAAGATTCTGGCGATGGGGTGGGACTTGTGGCAATGGTTGTTTCTGGTTGTTGCTGACGAGTGATGTTAGAAATTGCTACTGCACCAAGCAAGCCGCCTATCAGCAAACTAACAACAATCACAGCAGGTTTTTGCCAGTTTCCACCAGAAGAAGACGGTGCGATCGCAGAATTTTTTAGCGATGAATACAATGCCTGGGTTTGTCGAGTCGATGTAGTAGGAGAAAAAATGACTGTGGGAGTATTTGCAGCTAACTCAGGAGGTATATTATTAACAGACTGTAAAGCGTGTAGCATTTTACTAGCAGTGCTGTAGCGATCGCCAGCATGAGGCTTAATTGCTTGATTGAGTACCGCCGCCAATTTTGAAGAGACGTTAGGGGCGTGATCTTGCCAAAGTATTTCTCCAGTTTTGAGATCAGTTGGTAATTCTTGGGGGTGTTTGCCAGTCAGCAGATAAATCGCCGTTAAGCCTAAGCTGTAGATATCAGTGGCGTAAACTGGGCGGCCAACGGCTTGTTCGCTAGGCATATACTCAGGCGTACCAATGACAAGCGATCGCGTCGGGTATCCTGGAGAACTCACCACTGAACGGATTGTTTCTTTGACTGCACCAAAATCAATCAAAACTGGCTTGCCATCACTAGAACGGAGAATAATGTTCTCAGGCTTGATATCCCGGTGAATAATGCCTTTGCTGTGGACATAATCTAAAACCCAAAGCAGACTCCAGAGAATTTGCCGAACAGCAGTTTCACTCTCAAATCCTTTGGCTTCGACAATTTTTGTTAGGGTTTGGCCGTGAATCCATTCTTGGACGAGGTAAAATTGCCCGTTCTCAGAAAAGTAGGCGTAGAGTTTCGGAATTTGGTTACTACTTTCACCTAAAAACTCCAAGGTTGCTGCTTCCCGTTCAAACCGTTGTTGGATAAGTTGATAGGCTTGCGGGTCATTATTGGTTATCGGCTTTAGTTGCTTGATTACACACCGACGACGAGAAGGCATATGGACATCTTCTGCCAGAAAGGTTTCGCCAAACCCACCAGCGCCGATTACCTGGATAACTTGATAGCGATTGTTTAGCAGGGTTAAAGTCATGAAAAATCACAAGCGTAAACACCGGAGACATTTTGCCTCTGGGCTTGTCGTCAGACATCGCCCTTTTCAAATGTACATCACATGAGTTCTTGACACTAGTAAACTCAACGAGGTTGTCACCAACCCCGTTGGTCTTCAAAACCGTGCTTAATAGTTTCCCATTACACGGCTCCTCAATGACTCGGCACGTTGTCATGTGTACTTCACAACTGAACCATCCTCAGTTGTCTTTTCATCGTGGCAGTGTCTGTGTAATATCTGAAGATTTTTATATTCGTCTTTGCCTCCCAAAGTTTTGGGGGTTTTGTGGTCAATCTCCAGTACATCCTCCTCTCGAAAGTACATTCTGCAGTGGGTACACTTCCCTTTTTGTTTCTTTAAGAGTGTTGCCACTCTCAGAGTCGTTTCGGGGTGTTTCCCCATTCTTGAACTCCAGTAAATTAGGTTGCCATCGTAGGGACTGGCATCGCCTTCGACTTTCACATGACGGATAATCTTTGTTTCCGTGTGTGACTGTAACCGCATCGGGTTTTTACCCTCCTGCCTGGTTGCGAATACCCAATTATCATCGCCTATGGTTTGCCAATATTTCTTTGACACCCATCCCCCAGACTTTTGGGGGTGGCGGTGTTGCGCCCAAGCTTTTAGCTTTAGATATATGAGATTATCTAAGTCAGCAAAGATAACCTTACTTACTGATGTTGAGTAGTAGTTAGACCATCCTATTATTACCGGGTTTAGTCGGCTGATTAACGCCATTTGTGGCGCTGCTTTATGGTCATCGATGATACTTGCTACTCGGTCGTAATGTATCTTTTGCTTTTCCTTGCTTGGGGTGATGATTGTCTTGAAACCTTGTTTTGAGTCGTATTTACTCACTTTCCAATGTCTTATGTTAAAACCGAGAAAATTAAACCCCGGTTTTTCTGACCCATACTCATTTAGAGTGTGAGTTAGACGTGTTTTGTCAGGCTTCAATTCCAGACCCATGTCTATTAACCATTCAGAGATTATCTCCCTGCATCTTTGGACAACGGTTATGTCTTTATGTAGAATCACAAAGTCATCGGCGTATCGGATAAATCGGGGGCTTACAAACTTTGTACCTTTTTTGTGGTACCAAGTTTCCCTCATGGTTTGAGACATTTCTGGGAATGCCTTATTTATCCTTTCTTCCATCCCGTGAAGGGCAATATTAGCTAGTAATGGAGAAATCACCCCACCCTGCGGCGTACCCTCAGATGTTGGAAACAACTGCCCTCCATCCATCACCCCCGCTTTTAACCATGCTCGAACTTGTCGGCGGATGGTGGGAGATGTATTTAGTTTTATTAGCAGTGCTTCATGGTCGATGCGGTCGAAGCATTTTGCGATATCGGCATCCAAAACAAATTTTGGATTTCTATGAATGCTGGAAAATATTGCCTCTCTTGCATCATGACATGAGCGCCCAGGTCTGAACCCGTATGAGTTAGGTTCAAATCGCGCTTCCCATTCCGGCTCTAATGCCAGTTTGAACAGCGCTTGCAAGGCTCGGTCGTTTATTACGGGAATACCCAGAGGTCGTTTCTCATCCGTTCCTGGTTTGGGAATCCAAACCCGTCGTGTCGGTTTCACCTTTGAGTTAGGTTTTAATTTGGCAACCAGTATCAAACGTGCTTCTGGGGATAGTGATTTAACACCGTCCACTCCTGCTGTCTTTTTTCCCTGGTTATCTTGTGTAACCCGACGAACCGATAAACATTTTGCTGCCCAGGAATTCATCAGCGTCTTCTGAAGTCTGCGAAATGCTTTGACATCACCACGACGAGATGCTTTGTAAATTCGTTTTTGCAACTTCAAAACACGTCGTTCTAACTTGCGCCAATTGATGTGTTTCCATTCCACCATCGATTCATTACTCTTTACCTTTCTAATTGGGTTAGTCTTCGTGGGAAGAAAACCGTTTTTATTGGGTTTAGGAGCAATTTGTCGTGTATTAGACTTTTGCATTGCTACTCATAACTTTACAATCCAAATCACCGTAAGTCCGTCAGCATATCCTTGTCATTACAACAGGGCGTTCGCTTTTGACTTAATCTTTCCTCTCGTTGCATACGGTTAGCACCTACTCAGTTATCGACCTTGCTGAGGGCAGACGAAAGGTTACTTCGTTCCGAATAACCATTGTTAGAACCTTTAGAATGATGCTATCCACCGGGTTTATTGGGGGTGCAACTGGTCAAGCTGAGCATTGCCAGCCCCTTTTTATCCTTTGCCTTTTGGCTCCAACGCATTAAGCCTTATTTCGCTGGTTCTTCATTACGATGGTTCATCGCATCTTTGCTTTCGCTATTCCTGGATTCATGCTCGAAGGGGAACCAGCTTAGGCTGCCAGTTGTTCCTCCTTTTCATCCCGCTTTACGGATTGATGGCTAGTCGCTACCGTAGGGATAATGCTGTTACCGTTGCACCTACGGAGAGGGGCTTCTCCTTAGTTTCCTTTGGAGTCACCCTCATGGTTATTCAGTTATCATCTGAGAGAGATTAAAGTGCGAACTCTACCCATTAAGGGTTATCTCTCAAATGTCACTCATCCCTGAATATTTCTATTCATTTCGAGTGAACGAATCGCACCTCAGGTCTAAAGACACTGAGATTCTGCGGACAGAATAGCTTTAGGTAAAACCCAAAGTCTAACTCTCGCTACGGTTGTCAAAGCCCGTCTACCCAGTAAGCCTAAGTCTAAGCTTAGATTGCTGGCTACTTTTGTTAAAATATTTGCCGCTCCATTAAGGTCAGCATTAACAATCAGTCCGTTAGCTGACCAATACAATCCACGCTCAATTCGTCTACCTGATGCTTTCCACCATAAAGGCTTTTCGCCGTACCTGGGTAGGGAGTCTCCATCTAAGTAACTGGCTTTTGATGTGTAGGATTCTTCAGTCTCTTGATACCTAATTCCGTGCAATTCGCAAAGCTGTTTTAGTCTGTCTTTAAGTTTGCCTAAAGGCATTTGAACAAACTTTTGATTGTTCAGTCTATCCATGTAAACATTAGATTTAAAGCCTTCATTCCAGCCAATTACTAATGTTCCAATACCATATTTGAGACAATGGTCGATAATTAGCTTTGCTGCTTTGTTGATACCGTCGCGCATCTGATGGTTACGTTTACGGGTCACACGGTCTAACCAGCTATCCCAATACGCTTCTGGCTTACCTTCTGAGCGTGTCGATACTTTCTTGTTCCATAACTGATTCATCGCCTTCATCACACGAGCATCAATCAACAAGGAATTACCCAATGTATCAACACAAGCTGCTAAATTATCAGCAGTTCCCAGGTCAATAGACAATGCCTGACTTATATCTAGGTCGTGTTTTTGTTTGGCTAATTCGTAGCAAATCTCAAGGTAAAAAGCGCCATTCTTGGGTAAAATCGTAAACTCTTTGACCTTGGAATAATCAATGTTTGACGGCATTGGTAGGAAAAATTCAGACACCCCAAACCATCTTCTAACCGTCAGCCCCAAAGAAAATCTAATTTGCCCATTAATTAATGTTGGTCTTTGTCCTCCTGAGTTTGGGTAGGCGACTTTGAATAACTTTGACCCTTTTAGATAATTAGGTGGTTTTGGTCTGAAATGTAGCTCACCTTTTA
Organism: Nostoc sp. CHAB 5715; assembly: GCF_020829685.1. GTDB lineage: Bacteria > Cyanobacteriota > Cyanobacteriia > Cyanobacteriales > Nostocaceae > Nostoc. Next base: position 5,974 of record NZ_JAIVFR010000381.1, read on the forward strand.
AATACAAGTTTCTCAATTCTTTGAAGGACTTGAACGCCTCGGCAACTGACATTAAAGTTTGCTGCATTGGTGTAGAAGGCAGAGATTGAGCAACTATTGATTTTGCAATTGATGGTTCAAAAGCTAAGTCAAATTTGCCAGTTAGCAGCTTATTTGTTTTGAAAAAGATTTGACGTGCAAAATAAACCCCACTATTGTAAAGCTTCCCTGATTGTTGACAAAGATAGTCTAATAACGCTTTAGTTTCACCATCTGGGTACAGCAAAATTTGCTGAACTCCCATGTTTTTCTTGTTTTTAACCAATTCAATTGACCAACAGTATTTGTTGACTACTAAATAGTAATCAATTAAACTGAAATTTGTCAATGGCTATACACTAAAAGATAAATATTTTATGTTAACTCAGGAAGATTATAAAACTCACAATCATGTTAAGTTCTTGGTTAACTACCATTTTGTATGGATTCCCAAACGCAGAAAAAAAGTTTTAATAGGTGAGGTAGCAACAAG
>NZ_JAIVFR010000382.1 GCF_020829685.1 Nostoc sp. CHAB 5715
TCTCCTTTTAGGAGAGAGATTTAGAGAGAGGTTTTCCAGATCCCGTGAAAAGTCAGAACCATTAACAAAGGTAATTTGCTCACAGCAACTTGTCCTTGTTAATTTAGATGGTAGCTGGATTTACGCCGTGCTGTATTAGAATTGGCAGGAAAGTAAAATCTATCTTCCCCCTATAGTGGTAATAATCGTTAAAAGAACAAATACAATTCTATGAGTAAGTTTCAAATCGATATCGACTTCAGCAATATAGATTTAGCTTCCCTTGAGACAGAAGAGGATTTTCAAAGAGAGGCAAGAACATTACTACCAAAGGTACTGGTCAAACTAGGCGAAAGCGTGGGTGAAAAGACTTGGGAAGAATTACAGCAAAAGCTGCAAGGCACTGGAGGTATCAAATCTTCTCCAAGCGAGAAACGCAAGTTTATGCAAGAAACAGCAAGAACTTATCAACGAAATGCCAGTAAGAGAGAAAGGCAAGAACTGGAAGACTATATAGTAGAGCAATTACGCCAGCACAAACGGTAAAGATCCACCTAAGCCTGATGTATGTGTATTCTAATATCATGTTCGCATTATTAGTTATGATTCCCATAGTCATTGCACCCCACACGCCAGTCGCTCATGGGGGAAACCCCCAAGACCGCGCTGGCTCCCCTTAATCCCCTCCCCGCTCTTCGGGAGGGGAGACAAAGCGTAGCTTTGGCGGGGTGGGGTTCTTCAGGTTTAATAAGGAATCAAGCGGACATGATATGACTCAACCATGCTACGGTTACAAAAACTCACAACTATTAACTTGATGGTGACATAACTAATGGAGATGGAACAGGACGATCAATTTGTAACCGTGGTCATTACACAACTTGTTAAACCAGGATGCGAAAACGCTTACGAAGTTTGGTTAAAAGATATTACTAGTGTTGCCAGAACATATATTGGTCACATGGGGACAAATGTAATTCGTCCCCAACTTGGGGTGCGAAATGAATATGTGATTATCTTCCGGTTTGACGGTTATGAAAATTTAAAGGCGTGGATGACATCGCGCGATCGCGAATATTGGCTCAATCAAGGTAAGCATTTGGTTGAATCTGATCCTTATGTTCAACAAATCAGTGGATTAGAAGCTTGGTTTTCTCTTCCCGGTCAACCACTGAAAACTCCACCGCGCTATAAAACAGCATTGCTAACTTGGGTAGCTGTATTTGTGTTGATTAATTTGTTGAGTACGTTTATAGTCCCCCTACTTCGCGGTTTACCACCTTTAATTATTTCGTTGATTGTTACGATTACTATGGTTTTCTTGTTGACCTATGTTGTCATGCCTAGAGTTAGCCGTTTGTTTAGCTTTTGGCTGTATCCTAAATCACGAAAAGTTTAGCGATTGAAATTACAGCAGTTTTCATGTATTTGAACCACATCTGTTGTAGGGGCACAGCAATGCTCATAGGTGTCAACTTAAGCTCAAATGCATGATGCACAGGCGTTTTACCCCCCTTAATCCCCCCTTTCCAAGGGGGGAAACAGGAAATTTAGTTCCCTCCCCTTTCCAAGGGGAGGGTTAGGGCGTGTTTTCAAACTCGTTATATCCTAGAAAAAAGGCGATCGCTGTATAGTCATGATCAACCGAGGAGACGACAGGTACGGAGCAATGGGAGAGGTTAAAATCGTTACTACCATCAGAAAAACCACGAACAGGTAAGCCGAATCATGACCACCGTAGGTTGTGAATGGCATCCTCTGGATACTGAGAACAGGGGCACCGTGGCGAGACCTCCCAGAACGTTAGGAAAGTGGCAGAGTGTGGCCGCAAGGTTTTATCGTTGGCAAAAAGCCGGAATTTGGAACCAAATCTTAGCCCACCTACAAGCGATGCCTGCGGCGGGCTACGCCTACGCTGATTTACAAGGAAGGCTGGACTGGGAAGTTCACTACGTTGATGGAACGGTTATACGCGCCCACGACTCACGCCGCAGGTGGAATATTGGGGCGATGAACACGAAAAACTAGGTCGAACACGCGAGTAGTTTCAGTACAAAAATACACATTCGCTGTGAGGGTAAAGGTAAACCAATAACTTTTATTCTTAGTCCAGGTCAAAGAAATGAGTCAATTTTTCTAGAACAATTGATGGAACAAGGAGCAGTCAAGCGTTCTGGTCGTATCTATGTAGCCGCGACTTTTAGTCGCCCCCGCGAGTAATAAATTAGACTTTAAAAACATCCTCTGAAGTTCATAACCAGATTATGGTAATATTTCGTGCCTGAGAAGTCAAGTTAATAAAAATCGTAAAATTCATATTTTTAATTGCAACTATAGCCCTATTTAATTATTAGTAAACAACGAAATTCCCAACTTCTCTAATAAGTCGGGGATCTGAGTTTTGCGATTTTCAGAAATCAAATAGGATTGCTATATAACACTCTTTTATTACTCTCACTAGAAAATATTTAAAACCTTGTTTCTCCGGCTTTGAAAAAGATTCAAGGTCAGCATCTTATTTTTCTCTTGTCAGAGACATAAAAGAGCGATAAATAAGTGGACAAGAATAAATCAAACTATGTTATGCAATGTAAAACTAATTAAATTCGCTCGTAATATAGCGGTTCTCGTTTGAATGAGGTACACAACCCCACCCCCAACCCCCTCCCCGCAAGCGAGGCTACGGTATACACACAAGTCGAATTACCCCCCTTAATCCCCCCGATATATTGGGGGGAAACAAGAAATCTAATTCCCTCCTGCAACTAGCTTTTCACGTGGATATTCCTTATCAACTTATAAAGGGGGGAAACAAGAAATCTAATTCCCTTCCCTTTATAAGGGGAGGGTTAGGGTGGGGTAAAACCTGCTGGACAAAGATTTCGGTCTCAGATCCTTATGATTATTCAAGGTAGATTCCTATATTCAGCACCTAATCATTATCATCTTTACGCTTATCATAAGGCTCACCTGTAAAAGGTTGTACGCCAATAACAGGATAAGCATCATCATTAGGCCCAAAAATCCGCATTGCAGCTTCAGAAATATACTGGGTTATGTTCGCAATGATTTGGGAAATAGCCATAATATTTGACTCCTTATTTCGAGTCGCTATTAATTGTGATACCTATACTCTAATGCTGATATTCAATGCTGGCTCTAATTCTCAATATATTGAGATTATACGCAATATTTATTTAGATAACTTCGCAATACTTTAGTTTGTCAAAAAGCCAAACTTTTCTCATTAATTCTAATTGTAACATAGTTATTTCTTCAACCCCAGTCTAGGAAAGAGGCTCATAAACAAACTTGCCTTACCAGGATATTATTTTCTTTCATTAGCCACCTTATCCTATTAACATTATTGCTAGCTATTACTATTAAAAAATATTAAGTATTTTATGAAGTTAGTATTAATTTACCTATGAACCTACTGTTATACGGCAATCTCAGAAAATATACTTGCCGGGAGTTGACATTATTTATGGTAAATATTACCATAAATAGAGAAGCATCTTGTAAGGAAGCTCTTGCATGACAACTTTGCCAGATTTGGACTATGTATATAAACAGCAGAGCCAGCAGAACCAGGAACTAAACCTTTCTGCGGATGATTACAGCTTGCTGACCGACCTTTACCAGTTGACGATGGCAGCTTGTTACACAGGCGAAGGTATAGAACAACGACGAGCAAGCTTTGAATTGTTTGTCAGGCGATTACCAGAGGGTTTTGGTTATTTAATTGCAATGGGGCTGACGCAGGGATTGGAATATTTAGCCAAATTCCGCTTTAGTTCCGCGCAAATTGCGGCATTACAGGCAACAGGAATTTTTGCTCACGCAGGCGATCGCTTTTGGTCACTTTTAGCTGAGGGAAAGTTTACAGGTGATGTTTGGGCAGTACCAGAAGGAACAGCCGTCTTTGCCAATCAGCCACTGTTGCGAGTGGAAGCACCACTTTGGCAAGCACAACTTGTGGAAACTTACCTTCTGAATACGATTAATTACCAGACTTTAATTGCCACAAAAGCAGCACGCTTACGGGATATAGCGGGAGAATCAGCAACACTTTTAGAATTTGGTACAAGACGAGCATTTAGTCCTCAAGGGTCTTTGTGGGCGGCGCGGGCGGCGTTGGCAGGTGGGTTAGATTCCACTTCTAATGTGTTAGCAGCGCTACAACTGGGACAAAAGCCAAGTGGTACTATGGCACACGCCCTGGTGATGGCGTTGTCAGCAATAGAAGGCACTGAAGAACAAGCTTTTAGTGCATTTCATCGATATTTTCCGGGTGCGCCATTGTTGATTGATACTTACGATACCGTTGCTGCTGCCGGGCGCTTGGCCGAAAAAGTAAATTCCGGGGAAATGCAATTAACAGGAGTGAGATTGGACTCAGGAGATTTAGTTACCTTATCAAAACAGGTGCGATCGCTCCTTCCCGGTGTGCCAATTTTTGTCAGTGGCGACTTGGATGAGTGGGAAATTGCCAGATTAAAAGCAGCTGGGGCCGAAATTGATGGTTACGGACTAGGAACGCGACTAGTTACAGGTTCGCCTGTAAATGGAGTTTATAAACTTGTAGACATTGATGGTATCCCAGTGATGAAGCAGTCTAGTGGTAAGGTTACTTATCCAGGACGCAAGCAGATTTTTCGCTCGTTTTCGGGAGGTAAGGTAAAAGCAGACAGGTTGGGACTCTTAGGTGAAATTCCTCAAGAAGAAGAACCTTTGTTGCAGTTGGTAGTGCAAGAAGGTGAACGGATACAGCCTTTGGAGTCGTTGGCAACAATTCGTCAGCGTACCGCCGCCTCAGTTGCTAGTTTGCCACAGGAAACACGGCGCTTGGATTATCCGGTGGCTGTAGAAGTGGAAATTTCTGAGGGGTTACGGGTGTTGACTGAGGAGACTAAGAAACGTAGACGCACCAGCGGCTTGCCGTAGGCTACCGCAGAGGCACAGAGAACACAGAGGTAAAATTACTCTTTCGGTATGTCTTAATTACGAATTAGGAATTATTATGAGAGTTGCTTTGTTTGGAACTAGTGCCGATCCGCCAACTGCCGGACATCAAGAAATTCTGAGTTGGTTGTCTGAGCGTTATGATTGGGTAGCGGTTTGGGCAGCAGATAATCCATTTAAGTCCCATCAAACACCCTTAGAACATCGGGCGGCAATGCTGCAACTGTTGATTGCGAATATAGACGCGCCACGGCACAATATTGCTTTAGAACAAGAATTGAGTAGCTTCAGAACACTGGAAACAGTGGAAAAAGCAAAGCTTACTTGGGGTGAAGATGCTGAATTAACCTTGATTATTGGTTCAGATTTACTGAATCAGCTACCACGTTGGTATCGTATTGAAGATTTGTTACAGCAAGTGCAACTACTGATTGTACCGCGACCGGGATATGCAATAGATGAATCTAGTTCAGAGGTAGTGCAAAAGCTGGGAGGGAAAATTGCGATCGCTAGTCTGACCGGTCTAGATGTTTCCTCAACAGCGTACCGCGAACATGGAGATTCTCAAGCCCTCACCGCCCCTGTAGTTGCCTATATTAATCGAGAGCATTTGTACGAATGCCAGGACGTTCACAAAAAAAGATACCAACTCCGTTAAACCAACAACCTTTGGCCGATTTCAAGGTTGGTGTTGATAATGTAATTTTTTCTGTAGATACTGTACAAAATCGGCTGTTAGTTTTATTAGTAATGCGACAGCAAGAACCATTTTTAAATCATTGGAGTCTTCCCGGTACTTTAGTACGTCCAGGAGAGTCTTTAGAAGATGCCGCCTATCGCATTATGGCAGAGAAAATTAAGGTCAACAATCTCTACTTAGAACAACTGTATACATTTGGCGGGCCGAACCGCGATCCACGGGAAGCAATTGATAGTTATGGTGTGCGTTATCTATCAGTTAGTTACTTTGCCCTAGTGCGATTTGAAGAAGCCGAATTAATTGCCGATCGCATGACTGGCATAGCTTGGTATCCGGTAAAACAAGTGCCGCAATTAGCTTTTGACCATAATGAAATCTTGGCTTATGGACATAGGCGGTTGCGAAATAAATTAGAGTATAGTCCGGTGGCTTTTGAAGTCTTGCCAGAAATGTTCACCTTGAATGATTTATATCAGTTATACGCCACAGTTTTAGGTGACAATTTTTCCGATTATTCTAATTTTAGAGCGCGTCTACTCAAGTTAGGTTTTTTATGCGATACCGGAATTAAAATATCACGAGGTGCTGGTCGTCCAGCTAGTTTGTATAAGTTTGATGCCGAAGCTTTTGCTCCCTTAAAAGATAAGCCTTTGGTGTTTATTTAATGAACCGCTACGTGGGATGAGGGGGATGAGGGGGATGAGGGAGATGAGGGAGAGTTAGAATCTTGTTCATCCACCTCGGAACTCCGTTCATCCACCTCAGAACCTCGTTCATCCACCTCGGAACCTTGTTCATCCACCTCGGAACCTCGTTCATCCACCTCGGAACTCC
>NZ_JAIVFR010000383.1 GCF_020829685.1 Nostoc sp. CHAB 5715
ACTACCCATGTATCTAAGGCAATCAACTCCGTCGCTAACTGAGTAAATCCCCGTGTTAAGTCTGCTTGTTTTGCTTCTACTACCAAAATATTGTATTTTGACTGAAGATAGTAGTCTAAGTCACCTCTGAGATACTGGTTTACTTCAATGGGGTACTCAATATTAACTGTTGCTTTTGTGATATGGGCTACTTCTAATAAAATGGGTGCGATTAGTACCTCTCGTCTAGCGGCTTCACTAGTTAGACTAACACGAGCGATCGCTTCTTCTAGGCGTTGGCGTAAGTCTGGTAGTCGAGTCAGTAATTCTAAAGCAGCGACAGGTAAATTGATTGTTGCTTTAGTTAAAGTTACTCCTAATTCCCGCAAAATATCGGCGGGAGCAAATTTCATTTGGAAATAGCTGCCGAATGTGTAGAATTCATTTGGTTTAAGTATCGGGGGACGCTGACGTTCAGTTGTCATTTCTCATTGGTCAAGGTTTCAAGTATATTTATGTATCGTAACGCTGTAATTACCTCATTATGCGAATCATTGCCCGCAGCACGTTACGAAAGTTTTGGGAAGCATATCCCGATGCCGAACAGTCATTAAAGGCTTGGTTTGATGAAGCATCTCGTGCAGAATGGGATAGTCCGGCAAATATTAAAAGCACTTACCGCAATGCCAGTATTATTGCTAATAACCGTGTTATTTTTAATATCAAAGGTAACGATTATCGCTTAATTGTTCACGTTCATTATGATATTGGAATTATTTTTATTCGTTTTCTTGGAACGCATAAAGAATACGATAACGGGGAGCATTCAAATGTGTAAAAACATATTTTGTCATTGCGTTCGCCCTTGGCGTTCCCGCAGGGTACGTAATGAAATGAAGCGAAGCAATCGCAGCATCTAGACTTTGCGATTGCTTCATTCCGCTTCTCTACGAGACGCTACCGCGAACGCTCCATTCGCAATGACTACCTGCTAACTTAGTAAATTTGCTTGCATTGGGATGCTCCCCGATAACGTAGATGCAACAAGTATTTGAGACAGTAATACCTATGCTTGAAACTCGTCCAATCCGCAATGAAGCTGATTATCGTGCTGCGCTTGATGAAATTGAAAGATTGTTTGATGCAGAACTAAATACACCAGAGTCTGACCGATTGGAAGTTTTAACTACGCTGGTGGAAGCATACGAGCAAAGGCATTACCCAATCGAAGCACCAGATCCTATTGAAGCAATTTTATATTATCTCGAATCTCGTGGGTTGTCTGTAGATGAATTAGAACCTGTTATTGGCAGTAAAGCAGAAATTGCCGATATTTTGCATCGCAAGCAGGCGCTAACCTTGGAGATGATTCGGGGTTTGCATGAACAATTGGGGATTCCGGTAGAGATTTTGATTCAACCATATCCTTTGACACAAAATTCAGCTTAATGGTGCTGGAATTAATTGACATTAACTAAGCCTAAAACCCTTTTGACGTTTTTGCTCCCACCATTCATCTGAAACTTCAAGCTTAGAACTCGGAACTTGAGCTTCGGAACATGAAACTTCAAGCTTGGAACTCGAAACTTCAAGCTTGGAACTCGAAACTTCAAGCTTAGAACTCGGAACTTCAAGCTTAGAACTCGGAACTTGAGCTTCAGAACTCGGAACTTGAGCTTCAGAACTCGGAACTTCAGGTTTAAAAATCAACTCCACCCCTTCTGAGTCGAAAAGGTGGAGTTAAGAAGTTGAAGAGTTGGGAAATTCTCCTCACAAATGACAAATGACAACTGACAAATGACAACCAACTAAATACGCGACTTGACAAATTTCTCTAATCTATCCATTCCCTTTTCAATCGTCGCCATATCTGTGGCGTAGGAAAGGCGAATGTTGTCATCAGCGCCAAAAGCAATTCCGGGAATGACTGCAACTTGATTTTCTCCCAGTAAAGCGTCACAAAATTCTAGGGATTTTAGACCGGTTTTGCTGATATCAGGAAACAGATAAAAAGCGCCATCTGGTTTTGCGGTACTCAATCCGGGAATGGCGTTGAGTCTGTCTAGCATAACTTGTCGGCGTTTGGCGAAGGCTTGGCGCATTTCTTCGACACAATCTTGAGGACTTTGTAGCGCCGCGATCGCACCATATTGGGCAAAGGTACACACGTTAGATGTACTATGCCCTTGGATGGTACTCGCTGCCTTAATGATTTCCACAGGCCCCGCTAAATAACCGAGACGCCACCCAGTCATAGAATAAGCTTTCGCAAACCCATTACTAATCAAAGTGCGGTCAAAAATTTCCTTCCCAAGAGAACCGATGCTGATATGTTCTGCACCGTCGTAGAGAATTTTTTCGTAAATCTCATCAGAGACGACAAAGATATCTGCATCAACTACTACCTGCGCCAGTGCTTTGATTTCATCTAGCGTGTAAACCATCCCTGTAGGATTAGATGGAGAGTTGAGGATAAATAGCTTTGTCTTCGGCGTGATTGCTTTACGGAGTTGTTCGGGAGTAATTTTATAGCCCGTCGTTGCATCTGTGGACACAATTACCGAGACTCCACCGACCAAAGTCACCATTTCGGGATAACTTAACCAGTAGGGTGCAGGGATAATTACCTCATCACCTGGATCGATTAACGCCACCATCAAGTTGTACAGAGAATGCTTACCGCCATTGGTGACGATGACATTTTCCGACTTATAATCAAGACCGTTATCCGTTTTAAGCTTATGGGCGATCGCTTCCCTTAACTTTGGTTCTCCAGCTGCTGCACCATACTTGGTTTTGCCTTCATCCAAAGCTTTTACTGCTGCGGCTTTAATATGCGCTGGAGTATCAAAATCTGGTTCTCCGGCGCTAAAACTACAAACATCTATTCCTTCTGCCTTCAGTCCCTTAGCCTTGGCTGCGATCGCTAAGGTTAATGAAGGTGTTACCTGACTTACTCTTGCTGCCAGCTTCATTCTTACTATTTTTGGCAAATCTTTCACTTATTTAAGGATATCCCAGAATCCCTACCAAGATTTGTTTTTCTGAATTTGTTGGGAACTGGGGAGTAGGGAATGGGGAGTCGGGAGTAGGGAGTGGGGAGCTTTCAAGGGTAGGTATTTAAAAATTAGACAGTAGAGAGGGTGATTTGAAAGACATTTTTCTTGGTGAGATTGGGCATTTTTTCTATAACTTTTCTAGTCCATTGTCTTAATTCCTCACTTTTTCTTTAATTCTGCTTTCCATCTGCCTTGCATATTTTTGCGGTCTGACATCAGTTCTGTATTTTACCTGCTGATTTGCTCTTTTCTTAAATACCTGCCCTTGAAAGCGCCCCCTGCCCCCGATCTTCACATTCCCCTACACCCCACCTGTGTCACAATAGAGAACTGTAATAAGAAAAATATTGTTAAGGTAATTTAGTGAGTCCAACTGCTCAATCCACGGCAAGTGCGCGTCGCGTGGTATTTCCTTTTACGGCAATTGTGGGCCAGGAAGAAATGAAACTGGCGTTGCTATTAAACGTGATTGACCCCAAAATTGGTGGTGTAATGATCATGGGCGATCGCGGCACCGGGAAATCCACAACTATCCGGGCGCTGGCGGATCTGCTGCCAGAAATTTCTGTGGTTGCCAATGACCCCTTCAGTAGCGATCCTAGCGACCCCGACTTGATGAGCGATGAAGTCCGCCAACTGTTAGAACAAGGGGCCCAAATTCCTGTAACTCACAAAAAAGTCCAAATGGTAGACCTGCCGCTAGGAGCTACAGAAGACCGAGTTTGTGGCACAATCGACATTGAGAAAGCTTTATCTGAAGGTGTCAAAGTTTTTGAACCCGGACTGCTGGCAAAGGCTAACCGAGGCATTCTTTATGTGGATGAAGTCAACTTGCTAGATGACCACCTCGTAGACGTGCTACTAGATTCCGCAGCGAGTGGATGGAACACTGTAGAACGGGAAGGTATTTCTATCCGTCACCCAGCGCGTTTCGTTCTTGTGGGTTCTGGAAACCCGGAAGAAGGCGAACTACGCCCGCAATTGCTCGATCGCTTTGGGATGCACGCAGAAATTCATACCGTAAAAGAACCAACCTTGCGGGTGCAAATCGTGGAACAACGGGCGGATTTTGACCAAAATCCTCCAGTATTTCTCGAAAAGTACAAATCCCAGCAAGAAGCACTGCAAGAGCAAATTGTCAATGCTCAACAGCTTTTGCCAGAAGTGAAAATTGACTATGATCTGCGGGTAAAAATTTCTGAAGTCTGTTCAGAACTGGATGTAGACGGTTTGCGAGGTGACATTGTTAGTAACCGCGCCGCCAAAGCCTTAACAGCTTATGAAGGACGTACTGAAGTTACAGTTGATGATATCCACCGCGTAATTACGCTATGCTTGCGTCACAGGCTGCGGAAAGACCCCTTAGAATCGATTGATTCTGGCTACAAAGTCGCCAAAGTTTTTAGCCGCGTCTTTGGCGTCGAACTACCAGAAAGTGATATTGCACAAAAAAACGGCATAGGTCAAAAGTTAGGGGCTAGGGGTTAAAAGTTAAGAGTGAGGAGTGAGGAGTTAGGAGTGAGGAGTAGAGACGCGATTAATCGCGTCTGTACAGGAGTTTTGAATGGAAAGCTGCTTCATAACTCACAATTTTAATTCCTCACTCAACAGTCAGTATATAACTCAAAACTTTTAACTCTTAACTCAGCATTCAGCACTAACTCATAACTCATAACTCCTAACTCATAACTCCTAACTCATAACTCCTAACTCCTAACTTTTAATTCAACACTGATTATGAGATTTTGGTCTTTTTGGTTCAACAGCTTTATTCTATCTAGCCAATACAACCCGCCCAGGTTTGTAGAATTATTGATGCTCTTATTAGCGATCGCTATGCTGGCAATAGCCAGTATTTTACCGGATAGACCCTATTTAATCTTAGGCTTGAGCTTAGTAGTTGGGGCATCTATTTCTATCTTAGTGCGGGAAGCGATCGCTCCCTCACCTCAGACACGAATTACCCAACTAACAGCATCGCTATTGCTGATTATCAGCCTCTATGGCTTTGCTGATTTAATGTACGCTCTTTAATGGGGAGTGGGGAGTGGGGAGTAGGGAATAGGGAATAGGGAAGAAACTTAATCAACAATGTCCCATGCCCAATGCCCAATGCCCAATGCCCCATGCCCAATAACTTACCAATTCTGCATTTCCACCAATTCCATACACAAATCATTAATTTGCTCCAAATCAGGTTTGTGAGGTAAAGCAGATTGTTCGTAAACAATTTCCATTTCAGCGACCAAATCTTCTGCCATTTTCATCACCTCTTCATAAGAATACTCACCCTTCAAAATAGCTTTTAAATCCTCAACATCACGAGCTATTCTCCTATCTACAATCACTTCACCCCGTCGTAATATTTCTACTCCACTGCGTAACAATCTAATGCAGTGCATTCCATGTTTGAGGTCAAAACCCGATTTTCTTTCCATTTCTGCCCTAGCTGGATTTCTATTTTCCTGCCAAGATAAGTAAGCCTTCCATTCTCTTAAAGCTATTTGATAACTTTGGCTTTTCTGAAGCAAGCGGATAAAATCTTTACGGCTATTGGTTAACTTTTGAGTATATTCCAAAGTTTCATCGGGTAAAGTGTATTGTTTCAACACGCCTTTAAAATCAATATCTGCCGTCAGCAATTGATATAATTGTTCCGCTTCTTCCAAAAATTCAATCCGTCCTCTGATTAAGTTATAAAGATATTCCAGAAAAGCATTTAGCTCATCTTTGCTGAGGGGTGCTTCGTCTTCTATGGCAAAATCAGATGGTATTGGTTTTTTTTGTGGTGGCTTTAACAACCATTTACGATGAGTTTCCATTTTTTTGATTTGGGCAAAAGCATAACCAGTGTAAGTATGTTTTACTTTCTTGCTCAAAAATAGTTGTTTATGATTAATTAAATGCTGTCCGACTGCGTTTACAAAAGGATAGTTATTTAACCAGAGCAATTCTAAAACATTGGGATTCGCGCCCGCTAATAACTGGAGGATTTTTCTTAATTCATATATAACTGTGTCTTTGTTGCCATCAATGAATGAAAATATACCTGGTTCATCCCAACCAGCATCTTTTTGTTCTATATGATCAAATCCCAAGTAGTACCTTTTGGGTGCGATAAATACTCCCCGATAATCAAAATCTGAATCAGGACGATTTAAACCATAGCCGTGGCTACCCGCCAAACCAATTAAAATAGTTCTTTGCTCAACTTCTATTCTTTTCATATCACCTGATTAAAATATAGTCATCCTAACTCATGATTTAAGCAGGTGGTAAGTGGAGAATGGGGATGCAGACGAGCAGAATAACAATCCCCCCATACCCAATGACAAATGACAAATGACTAATACCAATCCTAACTCATGAGTTAAGCAGGTGGTAAGTCGGGAATGGGGATGCAGACGAGCAGAATAACAATCCCCCCATACCCAATGACAAATGACTAATGACAAATGAC
>NZ_JAIVFR010000384.1 GCF_020829685.1 Nostoc sp. CHAB 5715
ATAGAACTTATGCCTATACTAGAACGGATATTGGCTGCTGTATCGTTAGCCATCCGTTTTTCTTCACTATGTTTGGGATATTTTTGAGCTTCGACTTTATCTGCAATTAATTCTAGTCGCCGATATCCTTGGGCGATTTGTTCGACAGTTTCGCGGTTGCTGGTGTTACCAATTAGTAGGCGTAGTTCTTTAATGTTCGTGAGGCGTTGTGCAATAGCGGTGAAGCCAGAAAGGAAGAAGTAACCTACCGCAAAATGGGCTGCTGCTGATGAGTCGAGAATGCAGTTGATTTGGTCTACTAATTTTTGATTGCGATTATCTATAATATCATGTATAGGCATAAGTTCTATAACTAGTAGTTGAATAAAATTATGAGTGATTCAGAACGTATAGAGAAACTGGTTGAATCTAACGCTAAAGCAATTCAAGCATTGACAGAGCGAACCAATGAATTCATTCAATCTAACGCTAAAGCAATTCAAGCATTGAGAGAGCAATCCAATGAATTCATTCAATCTAACGCTAAAGCAATTCAAGCATTGACTGATTTATCTAGTAGCATTTTACCGAGGCTAGATGAGATGCAACGGCAAATGGTTAATACACAACGCCAAATGATTGATAATCAAAGAAGAATCGATGATAATACCGCAGATATAAGAGAGTTAACGCTAGAAAATCAGAGAATTTTGAAATATCTAGAATCGGGAAAAAAATAATTTTGCTAAGGTGCATTAAATAAATTTAATGCACCATATCCAGAGTTCAAGATGCTAAAACTTCGCTGAGGATAATAACTGGTAAGCCAGGGACATTACGAAAGCCTTTATCATTGGTTATAAATTGGTTGCAATTAACAGACAAAGCTGTAGCTGCATGAATAGCATCGGGTGTTTTCAGGTTGGTGGTAGCCCGGAGACTCGCAGCTTGTCTTAGCACAGATTGGCTGATAGGAACTAGTTGCACTTCTGATGAAATTAGCAGATTTTCGTAAGATTGAATTAGAGAAATATTTGCATTTCTCAATGGTAAAACTAGAGCTTCCATTAGTATTAGTTCACTACTGATGATTTCAAGTTCACCCAATTGAAACTTTAACCATAGAGGTTGTAGCAATGAATAATATTCTGGATTGGCTTCAATGGTATAAATCACCACTGATGTATCTACATAGATAGCGCCAGAAGAAGGGAGTATTAGCTGTCCCATGAATCGCGTTCCTGTTGCAGTTGTCTATCTATATCCTCGGTGGTTCTGAAAGCGTGTTTACTACGGGCTTGTTCTATTAACTCTAAGACGGAACCCCGTTTTGATACAGGCTTTTCTGGCAAAATCACAAATACATCAACGCTGTCACCAATCTCGGCTTCTGGAATTTCTATTTCTATTTTGTTTCCTGGTAAAACTTTAGTTGTGATACGTAAAGCTGCTTGCATGATTTTTTCAACCTTATATAGTTAGGATATTTTCGTAAATATCTGCCAAAAATGTGTAGGTTGGGTTGAGGAACGTAGCTTGCTTCCCGCAGGGTAACCCAACATTTAGCGGGTTTTGTTGGGTAACGCATTGCCTCAACCCAACCTACGAATATTCTAGTCTATTGTTCTACAAGCCATACAGGGCGGCGACTCGTTCATCTATTTCTTTCTCCCATATTTCACAGTTAACGCCTTTTGTGTCTAGGCATTTTTGGACTAGTTGAGATATGGTTTCGCGTTCGGTAGTGGAAGCGTTGGGGATGGGAATTTTTTCAACATATTGGCGTTTGAAACGCAAGTAACCCCCTCGTACTTGTGCGCCAATTTCAAGAAAATAATGATGAACTGGCGATGAATTTAATACTCCCAGTAGATATAAATCATAAACTGGAATAATAAAGGCTGTCATATCCGCATAACCACCTGTCATGTCAAGTGCAAAACGTGGCTCTAGAGCAATGTCAGGAAATACGATTTTTGGATGTTCAAAAGCTTTATAGTAGGCACATTTTCTTAGTTCCCACCAATAATCCCCTTGGTCACTACGTTGTTCTAACTGTTGTCTCCATTGATTTAAGTGATTAAAAATAGCAGGATATCTTTTGATATCTGTACCTACTTTTGTAGTAATCAAGCATCTATCTGTATAGCTAATTTTCCATTTGCTAATATCTTTCCCAACAATTAACTGATTAATAATTTCTTCGCTTTTTCCATCTGATTCTATTATTTTTTGCTTAGTACTTCCTTCTATCCAGAAAGCACGATTATATCCTGTTTTTAAACCAGTATAGATTTTTGTATTAATATACTCACCTAATGGAATGCCCGCTTCTTTCATGTTTCTAAGTCGGTTAGCAGAAGATGTATCAGTTAACGTCCAATTTGAACCATTTAGAGATGTAGGCTGTAATTGTTGCCCCTTTTCCCTAATTATTGCTGAAACATCAGGATAAGGAGGTTCTAAAGATTTAACCTGAGTAAAAGTAGTTGAGTCGCTAGCTGAGTTATTATTCTGAGCTATAAAAATCATTGGGTATGTAGTTGCACTCTTGAAAACAGGTAAATCTCCAAAGTCTGTAATACTGTGAATATGACAAGTTTCAGCAATGTGCTTTTTTAGCTTATCCCCATACTTAGCGCGAAACCATTTATTAGGAGAAATAAACGCTAACATTCCACCTGATTTTAACAGTTGCAAAGCACGGGCATAAAAGAAACAATATAAATCAGCCGTCCCAGTATAAACAGCCGCATACACTTTTTGTAGTGTCGGCTTTAAGTGTTTAATTAATTCTTGACGCACATAAGGCGGATTCGCTACCTGAATATCAAAACCACCATCTGCAAATACTTCTGCAAACTCTACCGCCCAATCAAACCCTGCAACTTGAGTGCTACCATGAGTGATTAGTGCAATTTGAGTTTTTAACTCATTAATTTCCTGCTCTAACTTTTGCTTCTTACCTCCTTCATGAGTTCGCATATACTCAGCTTTCTTTTGACGATATTGGCTGATAAACTCATGTCTAATCACTCCCGTTGTTGCAGGGCTGGGTGCAATCAAACTATCTCCCGTTTCAATTTTATATTTTAAGTTTGGTAGCGGTGGCGGATTATCACCCTCATACTCTACAGCTAGCGATAGCCACAACCTTAACCGAGCAATATTGACTGCAAAAATGTCAATATCTACACCGTAAAGATTATTTTCAATAATATCTAATTTTCGCTGATAGACAGTATTAGAGTCTAGACCTTTGTTAGCAAATAAACATTGGCGCAAATCTAATAATTCATGAAGCATTCCGAGTATATAAGCACCGCTTCCAGCAGCTAAGTCGCAACACTTGACGCGGCGCAATGCTTCGAGAATTGCTTCTGGATTCTTAATATTATCTGGATGATGTTCATCAACAAATTCTGATATACTATCAGTGGCTTCTCCTAATACCTGGGTTTTTAAATATCCTTTTAGTGCCTCACGACACATAAACGAAACTATCGGTTTTGGTGTATAATAACTGCCAGATTCATGCCTCCCTGTTACGAGTTCCTCGAACACTTTGCCTAACATTTCTGGGTCAACTGCTACCTCTACATCTAGCGGTGTACTCTCGGTGACGGTGAAAGCAAAACGTTGAAATAGGTTATGAATGATACTATCTATACATTCATCTGAAACTATAATTTTATGGTCTTTGTCATCTTCATCTTGTTCAAATAAACCACCGTTGAGGTAGGGTACATGACCAATTAGGTCTTTCAGTAAAGCTCCATCATTAATGTTTGCTATATCATATTGTTGGGGATTATTCAGTCCTAAAAAGAAAAGGTGAGAAAGTCTATCTTTATAAAAGTTTTTATTTGATGTACTATCATCTTTTAGATAAGCTTCCCATAAAGCTGATAGATAATCTATGCTTCCTTGGAATTTTAGCCAACCTTTTTTCTGGATAAATCCAATGAACATTAGACGGTTAAATAACTTTTGGGTGAATAAGCGTTTACTTTCCTTGTCTGTGTTCCACTCAATTAATCCTTCAACTTTCTCAAAGGTTTTACGATACTCTCTAAAAAATTCTTGGGTGACAGCTTCAACATCAAACGCCTCATCATGTCGTGTCTGAATATCTAAGGGTGATGCGTTTGGATGAATATTTTCCAAATCTAACAGACTGATTCTTTCTGTGGCTGTGCGTAATTGTTCGCCTTCTCCAACGGTAATCCGGCGGAACAGCTTGCGTTTTTGCAGGGTGTTGTCATATTTGACATTAATAAAGTGCCACTGCGATCGCAATTTATTAGAAAATACAAATAGTGCATAAGGATGTTCTTTCAAAAGATAATCAACGACTCTTCTTTCACTTTGTCTTGATAAGTCTTCTGAACTCAAACGCGCATAAATAACGTGAAAAGTATTATTAGCACCACCAGAGGCTAATAACAAGGGTTCATCTGTCAGTTCATTAGCAACTGCATCAGTTAATGTTCGACGAGAAAGTTCTTTATTCACTCGTTCGTAGTTCAATTTACTCCAAAACAATTTTTTGAGTGCATCAAGACCTTTCAGGTTTTGGAGTGAATTTAATATAGACTCTTGCAGTTCTAATACAGACATAAATATAAAACTTGTGGCAGATGTGTATTTTTACCAAAAACCGCACAGTAAACTCTGGCCAAGAGGCTTACACCTCGCAGCATTTCTAAAGTTTTTAAGATATGAAAAATTGCCGCAACTCAGATAAAAATCTGCTGCGTTTAAATTGTTCTATACCTCTAAATTAAAAATAATTAATCTGTAATGAGATATTTATAGAAGTAGTATGTTTCAACAAAGCTACAAATTATATAAATTTAATTTACCTGGATGTTATTTTGTTCAGTAATTTCGCTGAACTAGCTAAACTTTAGTATAAAAATTTATAAAAGCTGGAGAAGCTCACAGTATGAAGCGTCATGCTGAAACTATAGCGCTTCTGGGTTGAGTTCAATACAGACCTAACCCCCAGCCCTTTCCCTACAAGGGCTACCGTGTACACACAAGTCTTTTTAAGTGGTTTCACAGACTTTTAATCCCCCCAACCCCTCTTGAAAAGCAAAGCTGTTTCATTTGCTCAAAGGCTCAAAAAAGACTTGTGTTGTGAATGAAAAGACTTGTGTTCTGAACGAAACTACTTGTGTTCTGAACGAAACTACTTGTGTTCTGAACGAAACTACTTGTGTTCTGAACGAAACTACTTGTGTTCTGAACGAAAAGACTTGTGTTCTGAACGAAAAGACTTGTGTTCTGAACGAAACTACTTGTGTTCTGAACGAAAAGACTTGTGTTCTGAACGAAAAGACTTGTGTTCTGAACGAAACTACTTGTGTTCTGAACGAAAGTACTGGTGTTCTGAACAAAACTACTTGTGTGTACACCCTAGCCCTACTAGCGTTGGGGAGTAAGATTCTAAAGCTTCTTTCCTAAAACGCAAGAGATCAGGGTGCATTGCATACAAGCGAGAAACGCTATAGGTAAGCTTGTAGCGTGAAAGGAGTAATAATAAAATTGCGTTCAGGTGAATACCCTAAAAAATTTGGTATGTTACTCATGCTCAGACGCTTACGCAACCGTAAAATTTTCTCGGTGGCTATGCTTGTGCTTGTTATATGCTTTACTCTGTTAAGTGTGCGTTTATTTGGGCAAAGAATTATGACATCAGCACCCCAATTGCTCACCGACCCATTTTTGCAACTGCCAACTGAAACCTCAGTGCAAGTAGTTTGGTTTACTGAGTTTGCTGGTGTTAATCACACAGTAACCTACGGTGAAAATCTTAAACAAACTGCTAAGGCAAATACTACCAAACTCAGTCGCACTCGTGAAGACCAACACTCAAAAGTTGCAAACCAAATCAAAGACGGACAAGTTTATCAAAAACCCGTCTGGCGTGATATTTGGCGACATGAGGCTGAGGTGATTGGGTTAACTCCTGGTTTGCGGGTAAACTACCGCATTACGAGTGTGCGAGAAGACGGTGAGAATGTTAACAGTGATGTTTTTAGCCTCGCAGCTACTCCAAAACCGGATACACCACTAAAAATTTTACTCACCTCTGACCATCAGTTAAAGCCGATGACAGCAGCAAATCTGCAAAAGGTGGTAGAAACAGTTGGACGGGTTGATGGGGTGTGGTTTGCCGGTGATTTGGTCAATGTTAGCGATCGCGCCTCAGAATGGTTTGATGATAATAGTGGTGGTGCGTTGTTTCCCAGTTTACAAGGTCGTGCTAAATATGACATGACGCACGACGGTGTTAAGACAACCTACACTGGTGGACAAATAATTCAACATGCACCCATGTTTACTTGCATTGGCAATCATGAGGTGATGGGGCGATTTACCAGAACGGGAAGTTTAAATGATGAATTTGATGATACAATTCCCCGTGCCGTCGCTCAAAAAATCTATCGGGACAAATCTTTAATAGATAATTCTTTTAATACTAATACC
>NZ_JAIVFR010000385.1 GCF_020829685.1 Nostoc sp. CHAB 5715
TATAAAACTCCAAAAATAGCGATATTTCGGATATGATTCCGTTTTTATTAAAGACAAAATAGCTAAAAGTACCAATAGAACCATCGGTACATCAGGTGTACTTAAGCGAGAGTATTGCAGCCAAAAAAATTCCACGCTTAAAATTGCAGCAGCTAGCCAACCTAATTTTTTGCATAGCATACTTTTGCCGATTTCATACACCAGCCATAAGCTAAAAATGCTAGCAATCATACTAGGAATACGCGCACTAGTATCACTCATTCCAAACAGCTTGTAGAAACTGGCAATTATCCAATAAGGGCCAGGGGTTTTATGATGTGCTTTTTCCCAAGGAGTTATCCAATTACCAGAATCAAACATCAGACGCGCACGCGAAGCGTAAAGTGCTTCATCATGTGCCATCAGACTATTATGCCCAGAAGTAAATAATAATAAGGACAGTATCCAAACTAACAAACTAAAATAGGGTAATGATGCTACTAGGCGGATTTGTCGCCAAATATGCTGAAATAACTGTATTTTATATAACATTGAATTGATAAAAATAGAATGCTGCCATTTAGACTCGTTTATGTGTTCTACTGTTACTAAAATATGTTACATAGTGTTGGTTGAAAAATATTTGAAATTGCCGCAATTTTCCCAAAAAGTACTCCAAAATAAAGATTTATGCAGTTAAAACCGAATCAACGCCTGAAATTAGACGACACAGACGATAAGCTGTTCTATGCTTATCCCCGCTTTGTTACTCATGTCGATGAAGGATTTATTCAACAGCTAACGGATTTATATAGCGATCGCCTCAAACCCAACACCCGCATTTTTGATATGATGAGCAGTTGGGTGTCTCATCTACCAGAAGAGATGCAGTTTGCCCATGTGGAAGGACACGGACTCAACGCTGAGGAACTAGCACGAAATCCCCGCTTAAATCATTACTTTGTGCAAAATCTTAACGAAAATCCGCAGCTACCTTTACCAGATGAAGATTTTGATGCTGTTCTCAATTGCGTATCTGTGCAGTATGTGCAATATCCAGAAGCAGTATTTTCTGAAATTTACCGCATTCTGAAACCTGGTGGTGTTGCAATTATCAGCTTTTCTAACCGGTTGTCCCTAAAAGGGAAAGTCCTTCAACCACACCAAAAGCAGAATTTGAAGTGCGAACAGCAAGCGATCGCCCTTCGGGTAGAATAATCGTCACCGTGATTTTTTCCCCAGGTTCTAGCATTCGTTGCAAATTCTCTTGCAACAGCTTTTGAGCGTAAGCATAAATAGCAGGCTTGTCATCATCATTGCGTTGGCTATTGATTCCCAACCCAGAAAGACCATGAATACGGCGATTTTTAGCATCTTCGACTACAGCAAAACGTTTACTCGTATTCTGGCGAGAGATGCGGACGATCGAGCCGCCTTGGTTATATAAAAATTCCCCTTCAACTTCAATATTTCTGCTGGAGGGTAAAGCCCAACCAATTACGCTTTCAAATGCGTCGGGCAGTCCTTTAACATCAGAGGAATCATCTACTACTAAAGTAGAAAATGGAAAACTAACGTATTCATGATTCACCCATAAATACCCGACATCATTAGTTTCTCCAAGGGGAATAAAACCAGTAAAATCGTTGTTGTAACCGAAATAATCATCTTTGTTGGGAAAGACGCGATCGCCCCAACTGACAATTACATAACGTTCGTACTCTGGAGGCACTACCACATCATCAATAACGTTATACTTACTTAACTTCACATCCGCAGATACATTAACTACTTCTCCTTGAGCAATTCCTGTTGGCAAAAAATTTGTCTGCTGTTGATAAATTGCTAGGGGATGTGGTAAGCGTACAGGTGTAAAGCCCAATGACGTGATTTTTGTTTCTTTACTGCTGATAAAACTGTTTATGATTTTGTTTCCCAACAAAACAGCACCAGCACTGCCAGCAAAAAATATTAAAATTTGTCTGCGACTGAATTGAGACATCAAACTTTCCTCTGATTTGACAGGAAAAATTTAGTAGAAACAAACCTATTGATTATAAAAAACTAGTAATTTATAAGAATTTGCTGTGTTTTAAATAACTAGTAACTTGTTGATAACAACAATTGAGAATTGAATTAGGTGGTTTTTATGCACAAATATAGTCGATTTTTCACTAAGTATCGGTTACAATAATTAAATTTAGGTTATATTTTAATTAACTAATAATTATCAACCATTGCTGTTTTCGTGGCCAGAATTAGGTAAGGAACAGTGTTAGCGCCCCATCTGTCCTATCCTGGGGATGAGTAAATAGTGTTGTGGGTAAGATTGTGTTTTTCAGTGTTGTGATACCGACTTATAATCGCCAACCAATTTTAGAAAAGTGCCTCCGTGCTTTGGAGGTGCAGGAGTTAAGTCAGCCAAGTTCGGTTACTGGTTACGAGATTGTCTTGGTGGATGATGGTTCTACTGATGGCACATTGGAGTGGTTAGCAGTACACAAAGAGGAGTTTCCTCATGTGCGATGGTTTCAGCAAGATCATGCTGGCCCAGCTGCGGCGCGGAATTTGGGGGTAGAAGAGGCGCTGGGAGACACAATTATCTTTATTGATAGTGATTTAGTAGTGTTGAAGAATTTCCTGCAAGCTCATGGTAACGCACTAGTGCAGGGAAAAGAGAAATTGGGGTGCGATCGCTTTTTCACTTACGGTGCAGTTATTAATACTTGTAATTTCAACAACCCAACTTCTGAACTCTACAAAGTAACCGATTTTTCAGCAGCTTTTTTTGCTACGGGAAATGTAGCAATTCCCAAACATTGGTTAGATAAAGCCGGACTTTTTGATACCAGCTTTCAACTCTATGGCTGGGAAGATTTAGAATTAGGTGTACGGCTGAAAAAACTAGGTTTGACACTAATTAAATGTCCAGAAGCCGTAGGATATCACTGGCATCCAGCATTTAAATTAGAGCAAATTCCCCGATTGATTGACCAAGAAATTCAACGCGGACGGATGGGGGTTTTGTTTTATCAAAAGCATCCTACATGGGAAGTGCGAATGATGATTCAAATGACTTGGCTGCATCGCCTACTTTGGGGCATTCTTTCACTCAATGGTACACTGAACGAACGGACAATGGCACCATTTTTACAATGGCTAATTAATCTAGGTAAACCTCAATTGGCTTTAGAAATTGCCCGAATTTTTCTCAACTGGTATAACGTGAAGGGTGTCTATGAAGCCTATGCTCAAATGCAGCAAACATTGTGATTGAAAAGTAAGAAGTTCAGAGTTAGGTTTAACACACAAATAAAATTACAAAATCCCTTTTCCTAATACCTTACGCTTCAACACGACTATCCGAGGTCCTGCTCCTTTACGTTAAAATCGCCCCACCCATCAAGCGCTCATACCTATACTTCAACTCTTCTTTCATCAAATACCAGCGCTCTAAAGTTGCATCCATCTCTATTATTTTCTCTGCTGCTTGCCGCGCTAAAAGTAAAACTTCTTCATCTTCAACCAAACTCGCCAATGTAAAATCTGGCACTCCAGATTGACGAGTTCCTAGTACTTGTCCTGGCCCACGAAAACGCATATCCATCTCAGAGATGAAAAAGCCATCCTGAGATTGTTCCAACACCTTCAACCGTTGTTGAGCATCAGGACTTCTAGAACTGCTCATCAACAGACAGTAAGACTGAGCCGCACCACGACCAACGCGCCCCCGCAGTTGGTGGAGTTGCGATAAACCAAATCGCTCTGCATTTTCAATGAGCATCACTGTAGCATTAGGTACGTCTACACCTACCTCAACAACGGTAGTAGAAACCAAAATTTGCGTTTGGTTATCGCGGAATTTAGTAATTGCTTCGTCCTTCTCGGCTGAACTCATGCGACCGTGCAGTAGCCCCACTTGAAAATCGGGAAAAACGCTTTCTTGTAGCTTTTGATGCTCCTCTACCGCCGATCGCAGATCCAGTTTTTCTGATTCTTCTACCAAGGGCAAAACCACGTAAACTTGTCTACCTTGGGCAATTTCTCGGCGGATCAGGTCGTAAGCATGGTTGCGTTGCTGACCTGACAATACTGTTGTCTGAATCTTTTGTCGTCCTGGCGGTAACTCATCAATCTGGCTCACATCCAAATCCCCGTGTATCGTCAGTGCTAAGGTTCGGGGAATTGGGGTAGCTGTCATAGTTAATACATGAGGTTGATTGCCTTTTTGCTGCAAACGTGCCCGTTGTTCTACCCCAAAGCGATGCTGTTCATCAATCACCACTAACCCCAGTTGATGGAAGTTTATAGGGTCTTGAATCAGGGCATGAGTTCCCACTAACAGAGGTAATTCACCAGTTCCTAACTGAGAATGTATTTGTCTTCGTTTAGCAGCTTTGGTGGAACCTGTAAGTAATTCCACTGGTAAATGTAAGAGGTTAAACCAGCTAACTAACTTGCGATAATGTTGTTCTGCCAAAACTTCTGTGGGAGCCATCAGCGCCGCTTGGTAGCCAGATTGAATTGCCGCGAGGATAGCTAGCACGGCGACGACTGTTTTACCAGAACCGACATCACCTTGAACCAAACGATTCATTGGCACAGGTTTCTGTAAATCGTTGAGGATGTCGTTGAGGACTCGTTGCTGTGCGCCAGTGAGTTGAAAAGGCAGTATTTCGTGAAATTTCTCTACAAGTTGACCGCGTGGAACCAGGATGGCGCTGGTTTGAATCGCCCTTGCTTGCTGTTGACGTTGCAGTAACCCAAGTTGCAGATAGAAAAATTCATCAAAGACTAGGCGACGACGGGCAACTTGCAGAGCGGCGCTATCGCTAGGAAAATGGATGTTAGCGATCGCATCTTTCAATTCCATCAAACCATACTTTTGTCGCAAACCACTTGGCAAAGGGTCTTTCAGGTGAGTTGCAGCAGGTAAAGCAGCAATTACCGCCTGTCGTACTGTATTCGCCACCACGCCTTCAGTCAATCCATAAATTGGCACTACCCGCCCAATATTCAGCGACTCAATGGTATCTCCTGGATTTGCCAAAACCTCTAGTTCTGGATTATCGAGCGTCAAGCCGTATTTACTTTCTTTCACCAACCCACACGCCGCCAAAATACTACCCACTGGATAACGGCGTTTTAAACTTTCTTGCCAAGCGCGACTGCTAAAGCGCGTACCTGCATAAAAACGACCAATTTTGATTTGACCACTGTTATCTTTGACTACCAGTTCTAAAATTGATAATTTCTGATTTTTAGGGCTAGTAAAGCAGTTGCAACGCTTCACTGTAGCTACTATTGTCACTGTCTCACCCGCCTGTAACTCGCGGATATTCACCTGACGCGCATAATCAATGTGGTCACGAGGATAGTAGAAAAGCAAATCGCGGACGGTGTGTAAACCAAGCCGTGCCAAATTATCAGCTTTTTTAAAGCCTATTTCTGGTAAATCGCTGAGTTTTTGGTCAATGTTCGGTGCAAGCCTCCGACTTACCTCAGCAACAATTGGAGATTTTGAATCGCACCTTTGGTGCGCTGGAAGCGCAACTTGAATTTTGGATTCATAGACTTTCCCCTGCTCCCCTGCTCCTCGGTCACTGAGCGTAGCCGAAGTGCTGCTCCCCTGCTCCCCCTGCTCCTCTTGCTGTAGTTGGGAAAGATACCTGCGAGTCTCTGCTACTAAATGTTGTCTTTCTTCCAGTGCTAGATGTGGATAACTAGCAAATTGCACCGCTAGTCCTTGCCAACGGCGGCGTTCAGTTTGGGGTAAGCCTGTTGGGAATTTGCCCAAAGTTAGGCTAAGAAATTCACTGAAACGGTATTCTCTGCCCACCAAGTCTGTAAAGCCGCGTTCGGCTTCTATTGCCAAGGCTTTGTGCAATCTTATCCAATCTGGTTTTTCATTAGTCATTGGTGATTAATCATTAGTCATTAGTCATTAGTCATTAGTCATTTGACTCTTGCAAAATCCAAGTCCAGATCCAGCCAGCCCAAGTATGTGCTAGTAAAGTGACACCTGTAGCGATCGCTATAATTGCCCATCCTACCCCATCAATGCGGATGGCAGTCACTCCAATCCAGTTATCCTTCAGAGCTTTCGCTAAAAAAAACAGCGTTGCGCCCAAAATTATCCAACGTGAAAATTGCTTAGTCATTAGTCATTAGTCATTAGTCATTAGTCCAAGAGATACCACAGTCATTGAGTGGGCGTGGTTTGAATTAGTCGGATGTGATTAGTTTTTTCGCCCACCCAACGGCATCGCTTGGGGCGAGGTATGTACTAAAAATTTTTTATCAAACAGGTTGATGTAGTTCTTTTTACGAAGACTATATTACTTTATTTTATATCTCTCTAGAGTTAGATAAAAATATTATTTTTGTAGTACTTAAAATGTAGCCTGCGCTAGAGGTCAAGTGCATTTTATTATTCATATCCTTAAAAAAGGTTATCGAATGAGCGAACCAAGACAAGCA
>NZ_JAIVFR010000386.1 GCF_020829685.1 Nostoc sp. CHAB 5715
CACCGAAAGTGTTCATTTTTGAGTGAAATTCAACCCCCGCAATGCCGTCTCCAAGATCAAAAATGGTTGAACCGGCGTTTTTCCAGATCACATTTGAGTCACGGATGGTGTCCAGTATAATGAATGAACCGGTACCCGGAATTACTTTATAAGATTTGGTCGGAATGTCATAATATAGCTTTTTGCCGTTTTCTACTTTGTAGAAAGAAGGATTTCCGGCTTCGAGCATTTCGTAAACCCATGCTGCCGGCTTTTGTCCCTGCTCTTCCATCATTTTGACAAACTCACTTACGCCTACAGCATCAGCAGTAGCGAAAAGTCCCATCTGCCATCCGAAACCTGAACAGATCGCGTCATCAATCCTGAACAACTCATCGGCGATTTCAGGAATTCTGAAAGTAGCGTATCTGAATCCGTCAGCAAAAGTCTTTCTGTAGAATTCTCCTGCCTTGTCTGTACCTTTTAATAAGACTGCAAAGCGTTTTTTCAGGTCGTCAATTGATTTTGTGCCTTCAAGGGTTGCAAACTTAACCTTTTCGCTGGGTTTATACTCCATTGTTTTAAGGTCAAGGGCCAGGATCAGCGTTTTGCCTTTTTCATCCTTAGTTTTTTTATAGAAACCCTGGCCGGTTTTATCACCAAGCCAGTTGTTTTCAATCAGTTTGGCCATGGAGTCCGGCAGTTCAAAAGCCGATACCGACTCGTCCGTCTGCAAGGTCGCCTTTAAGTTTCTGCAAACATTGACCGTGGTATCCAGCCCCACCACATCCGATAATCTGAAAGTGCCGGATTTCGGGCGGCCTACCACAGGTCCTGTAAGCTTGTCTACTTCT
Organism: Nostoc sp. CHAB 5715; assembly: GCF_020829685.1. Lineage (GTDB taxonomy): Bacteria > Cyanobacteriota > Cyanobacteriia > Cyanobacteriales > Nostocaceae > Nostoc. The sequence goes on from NZ_JAIVFR010000386.1 coordinate 834, forward strand.
TCAACAGACAGACCGATTTCCTGTGCAGCCCTGATGGTTTGTACCATCGAGTAGATACCCAGCCTGTTGGCAATAAACGCCGGAGTATCTTTACACAATACAGTTTGTTTACCCAGGTAAAGGTCGCCGTAGTGCATCATAAAATCAATGACCTCGGGATTGGTCTTCGGACCAGGAATTATCTCGAGCAGTCTGAGGTATCTCGGAGGATTGAAGAAGTGCGTTCCGCAGAAATGCTGCTGAAAATCTTCACTTCTGCCTTCCGACATCAGATGGATCGGGATACCCGAAGTATTGGATGAAACCAGCGTACCTGCTTGTCTGAACGCCTCTACTTTATCATATATCAGTTTCTTGATCTCCAGTTTTTCCACTACTACCTCGATGATCCAGTCCACGTCTCTGATCTTCACCATATCATCATCAAAGTTGCCCAGCTTCACTCTGGAGACCGACTTCTGACTGTAAACAGGCGAAGGGCTTGCTTTCAGGGCTGCCTGAAACAGGTCGCCGACAATCCTGTATCTTACCTTCGGATGATCAATGCCCAATCCTGCGGCTTTTTCTTTATCGTTCGGTTCTTTCGGAACCATATCCAGCAACAATACCTCACAGCCAATATTGGCAAAATGAAGGGCAATTCTGCTCCCCATGATCCCTGCTCCGAGTACCGCTACCTTTTTTATCGTTTTTTTCATATGAATTAAGTATGTTATTGATCTGATGTATAATTATTTTTTCGTTTTCATGATCCAGGCCCATTGCATTTCTGCTTTGATGATTTCTTCCCCGGTTTCATCTGTTACCGTCACGGGTACAATTAATTCACAATCTTCAGATTTAATTCCAATCTTGCTTTTAACCCATCCATATATTTCTTCTACGTGATACTTGCAGCCACCTCTGACGTTTCCATCCCATTTAGAGTTAGTACCAGTTTCATTAGTAAACACCAGTAAATCATTTTTTCCCATGCTATCTCTAAAGTTTTTTAGTACCTCATCTCTATTTTGATGATTACCGATGGTAACGCCTAAGTGGAAAAATATTTTCGCTGTTTCGTCAATTTCCAGGCTAGCTTTATTTTGGAATAAATTTTGGGGTACACAACTATTCTCTATGTCAATTGTGGAACTGAGAAAATCCACAAAAGGAAACCATTTCCTGAAATTATTTTTGGATAGATGAAGCAATTCCTTGCTTATATCTAAAGCAATATATTTATTAACTTTTCCTAGTTTATTAAGTCTTTGAATAAATGTGCGATTGATAGCAGTTGACATATCCGAGGTAAGTTGGGAATTGCTATGAAAATTTTGAGCCATTATTCTTGTTCTTTGATTTTCTCAGGTATTGAAATGGATTAGCTGCAATGCAGGGCTATTTCATTCTCATCTAGCCCGCCTCAGAATAAATTCTGAGGCTAATAGCACTCATTCGTCTAAAGACGACTAATAAAGGCTTTTAGTCCACTTTAGTGGACTTGGGCTATGAGCCGCGGAACTTTAGTTCTGGGCGGTTTATGTCTAGTACTCTGTCAAGGTTAAATTGATGGGTAGTGTGAGCATCTTGCTCGCGTCGTGAGCGAGACGCTCACACTACCAATCCGTCAAAATGAATTTGACAGACTACTAGAACGAAATAGCCCTGGCTGCAATGCTTGCCAAAGAGGTATTTTCCCATACCGTTGCCCCAAAATTTGAACCAAAATTTGGACTTGTCACCCCAAATAGATCCCACATTCCGTACTGGTCGATTGGTTTTTTACATCAAAATACGAGATAATTTTCCAAAGATACAGGGGTGAATTCCAGTGGTTCAGCAACCAGAACTCCAGGAAACTTCGTCGATACAGTCAATCCAGCGTGTGCTTAAGAGTTTAAGCACTTACCGATGGACTTCGCTAGGAGCATTGGTCAGTTTGTTGCTGTTGACGATCGCAAACGCACTTACTCCACAACTATTTCGGTGGGGAATTGATCAGGGCATCACGCAAAAAAACCTCCAAATTGTGCTATATAGCGCCGCCTGGATGGTAGTCGCCGCGATCGCTCGTGGTTTATTTAACTTCGGACAAAGCTATTTAGCAGAAGCAGTGTCTCAAGGTGTGGCGTATGACCTGCGAAACAAGATTTTCAGCAAAATCCAAAATCTCAGTTTCAGTTATCATGACCAGGCGCAGACTTCCCAACTGTTAACCCGTGTCACCAGCGACATAGAGCAGATCCGTACCTTTATTGGCACTAGCTTAATTCAAGTCGTCGGTTCAATTGTGACATTGGTGAGTATTTCAGTGGTTTTGCTGGTGATGAACTGGCAACTGGCACTGATTACGCTAACGGTAGTACCCCTAGAAGGTTGGTTGATGGCGCGATTCATCACCGGAAATAACAAACTTTTTCGGCAAGTACAAGAGCAACTGAGCGATCTCAATGCTGTATTGCAAGAGAACTTGCTAGGAATCCGGGTGGTGAAAGCCTTTGTGCGGGAGTCAACCGAAAGGTCGCGTTACACGACCATGAATGATGGTCTAGTCAAGGCAAACATGAAGACCATTAGCGCCATCCGTGATACTTTCCCGTTTATCTTTTTGCTGAGTAATTTGGTAACACTGGCAGTTTTCGCCTATGGGGGAGCGCAAGTGATTGGCCGGAAGTTCTCCATTGGCGAACTGGTGGCGTTTAACTCCTACCTAGCCTTGATTCTCCAACCAATTCTGTTGATTGGATTTGCTGCACCTGCGATCGCTCAATCAGCTGCTTCTGCCGAACGTGTCTACGAAGTTGTAGATGCGGAAGTAGAAATTAGCGATCGCCCCGGTGCTGTCCCATTTGACACCTGTGGCGGTAGAATCACCTTTGAAAATGTTTCCTTTCGCTATCCGGGAGGCAGCACTGAAACTCTTAAAGAAGTTTCCTTTGAAACCAAACCCAACGAGCTAATCGCCGTTTTAGGGATGACTGGTTCGGGAAAAAGCACAATTATGAACTTAATTCCCCGCTTTTACGATGTCACAAAGGGAGCGGTTCGGATTGACGGACGAGATGTGAAATGTTTCACACTCAAAAGCCTCAGAGCGCATATTGGTATTGTATTTCAGGAAACCACCCTTTTTTCTGGCACAATCCGCGAAAATATTGCCTACGCAAAACCCAATGCAACCCTAGATGAGGTGATTGAGGTTGCAAAAACTGCACAAATGCACGATTTTATCAGTAGTTTACCCGATGGCTACGAGACGATTGTGGGTGAACGGGGCGTGGGCTTGTCTGGTGGACAAAAACAACGAATTGCGATCGCTCGTACCTTACTAACAGATTACAGCATTCTGATTTTGGACGATAGTACCTCGGCTATAGATGCCAAAACTGCTGCCCAGATTCAAGCCGAACTAGATGGCTTAATGCGCCAAAAAGCTTGTACAACTTTTGTAGTAGCTCAACGCATTAGCACCGTCAAGAATGCTGATCGCATTTTTCTTATGGATAAAGGACGATTGGTAGCACAAGGCACTCACGAGGAATTGATGCAAACCAGCCCCCTCTACGGTGTGATTTTGGAATCTCAAGTCAAGCAAAAGGAGAAAAATGATTCCAAATTAGCATAATTAGTCTGGCTAGAAATTTTGATCGCAGCTTTACGGTGTTGCTGAGTTGAATCACTAAAAATAATTACAAAGTTAAATCACAATTGCTTCTGGTAAAAGGCGGATTACCAAGCCCCGTTGGGGCGTGTGTAGGGGTGTAGGGGGGGACAACTAGCCCCAACCAACCACCCGCATCGTCATTTGCCCAGCAATAGAAGGGCAACCGTGTTGGACCCTTGCCCTGGCAAAAGTCGCCAAAATGCACGAGCTTCCCGTTGTTTTTTCCGCCGCCGATCAAGGCCCAATTGGCCCAATTGGTCCAATTATGCCGGAGATTACAGAGATATTTCCTGACGCACCGATCATCTATCGGACAAAAATTAACTCCTGGCATGACCCCAATTTTCGTGCTGCGATCGAGGCAACAGGACGTAAACAAATCATTATTGCTGGAATTGACGCTAGTTTTTGTCAGGGACTTCCCGCTAAAAGTATGGTCGCTGATGGCTATGAAGTTTGGTCGTGCATTGATTGTTCTGGCAACATCAGCCCGATCACGCAGGCAACCACGATCGCAAACCTGACGCAGGCGGGCGTTCGCTGCTCCAATTGGGTAGCAGGATTTACCCCAATGGGCAGTGTTGGGCATTATTGACGACGCACGCAAGGCGACACTTATCACCTGAATTGAAAAATGTTTATTATATAAGGAATTCCCATGATTACACAAGATAGTCAAAATGCTTTATATGAAGCGTTAACTCCCGATAATGCAGCCATGCTGCTGATTGATCATCAAGCTGGACTTTTCTTAGGAGTTCAAAGTATCAATCAGCAAGTGCTAAAAAACAATGCGATCGCTCTGGCGAAGACTGCAAAAGTATTCAATTTACCCACACTACTATTCACCAGTTCTGCCAAGGGCCCTAACGGCCCAACCATTCCAGAAATTGTTGAACTTTTTCCCGATCACAAAATCTACGATCGCTCCCCCATTAACCTCTGGAATGATCCCAACTGTCGAACCGCCATTGAGCAGACCGATCGCCAGAAGTTGATTATGGCAGCGATTACGACAGATGTGTGTCTTATGTTTCCAGCCCTTGCAGCATTAAAAGCGGGGTATACCGTGTATGCCGTGATTGATGCATCAGGAACCTGGAGTCCGACCGTAGAACTCGCTTCAATGCTGCGTCTGGCACAAGCCGGAGCCATTGTCACAAACTGGATTGCAATCGCGGCTGAACTGAAGCACGACGAAGACCGGGAAACAACCCCTGCGATGAACAAAACCTTTGGAGAACACATGGATCTCTACGGTTTTTTAGGAGACATTATGGCTGCTAAAGCTTAGAATCTGTCACTTCTGCCAGTGAAGAGGAGCAAGTTGATGGTGTATTCAAGCCCTGTCGGTTGATGCCGAAAAAGACGCAATCAACAATACATTACAACAAATGATAGTGACCAAGACTGATTAATCGCTGTAGGTAAAACGGATGGATGCTGATTGGGTTCGCAGTTATTTCAAAACGGTGGATACGCTTGATGCAGAGGCGATCGCTACTCATTTCACCGATGATGGCAAGTTTCGGTTTAGCAATCAACCTCCGGCAATAGGACGGCAAGCGGTGCGAAATGCTCTGGCTCAGTTTTTTGAAACAATTGAAGAAATGCATCACGAAAGTACAGGACTGTGGTTTGGTGACGACGGCAACTCAGCCGTATGGGAAGCAGATGTTACCTATACCCGCAAGAACGGCATTCAAGTCACATTACCCTGCGTGAGTATTCTACGTTCACACAATGACCAGATATATGACTTCCGTATGAACATGGACATCTCCCCAGTTTATGCTGACCACGAACCTGAGTAGATGTTTTTCATTGCTAACACAGACCTGAAATGAAATTATAAGGGAAATGCTGAAAACCCCTGAGAAACAGCAACGCAGTTGCGTATTTCGTACTTCAGGCAGGGGATGAAAGCTAATAACACCCTTTAGGGTGTTCTGATTTAATCTTTTTGGTGTGCTATG
>NZ_JAIVFR010000387.1 GCF_020829685.1 Nostoc sp. CHAB 5715
CTCTCATGCGAAAAATCCGTAAGAGTTTGTTATTTATCGCTGACACCACGCCCATTGCTAGTATTGACGGTAAAGAAGCTCCCCAAGTAATTCCTAGCCCGAATGTCTGTATTGAGATTGGCTATGCTATCCAAAGTAAGCGGTCTGAACAGATTTTACTAGCGCAAATGCAACGCCCAGACTTTGAAGGTCAATTTCCCTTCGACTTACCGACACAGCAAATTTTGCACTTCCAAGACACCACAGAACTAAATAAAATCCTAACAGGAACGCTTCAAAACCAACTAGCACGATTCAAATTGTTTTTTTGAGCAATCCGTAAGTTCTCCAACTATTACTCTAATACCATTTCTTTGTGAGGCTGCGTCAAACCCTTAACTTTATTTTAGAAGCTATTTTCTATGCAGTTTCATATTAAATTGATATAAAATGCTGTAGAAGGAATGGGAGCATCCCAAATGTGTAAAAACATATTTTGTCATTGCGAGCGTAATGAAATGAAGCGTTCGCGGAGCGTCTCGTAGAGAAGCAATCGCAGCATCTAGACTTTGCGATTGCTTCATTCCGCTTTGCTCCATTCGCAATGACTACCTGCTAATTTGGTAAATTTGCTTGCATTGGGATGCTCCCGAAGGAATAAGGCTGCGATCGCTTGCATTAATTGAGTGAAAACTACCAAATTCACAAGGACAATGACAAAAGTTACACTCTACATTGCAGCTAGTTTGGATGGCTACATCGCTCGTAGTGATGGCGGAATTGATTGGTTATCAATCCTTGATACAGAAGGTGAAGACTACGGTTACACTGCTTTCTACGAATCTATTGATGCTATTGTGTTAGGTAGCAAGACGTATGAAGTAGGGCTTGGTTTTGATAAATGGCCTTATCCAGAAAAAAAATCCTTCGTTTTCACCCAGCGCTCTCTCCAATCTGTCCGTGAGGACGTTGTATTTGTTTCTGACACAGTGAAGCCCGCCTTAGCAAATATAGAGGCTCAAGGTTATGAAAATATCTGGTTAGTTGGTGGTGGAGCATTAATCAATTCGTTTCTTCAGCACAGCTTGATTGACGAATATATTATTTCAACTATTCCAATTATCTTAGGTAGCGGTATACAGCTTTTCCCACCGCCTAACCCTGAAGAAAAATTGGAACTGATTAACTCAAAACAATATTCTACCGGCCTACTTCAAGCACATTATAAGCGAAAACAGAAGGTTTAAAAAATTCATAATTCATAATTACCTGACTGCCATCATTAGGCAGTGGAATCATATCATGTTCAGTTTAACACTTATCATTATGATTAACGCGAGGAAAATTTAATGATATATGATTATCTGGACTTGATATCAAACCCTTTTTAATTACGAATTACGAATTACGTTAGCGCAGCGTTAGCGAGGAACGAGCGTCATTACGAATTAGCTAAAGAAGCTTCTGAACAGCGTTGCTGAAGTCCTCGTAAGGTGAAACTCTTACGATAGTTTCTGCTAAAACACCATCTTTAAACATTAAAACTGCTGGAATACTGCGAAGACCGAATCTTTTGAAAATTGGCTTGTTGCTGTCAACGTCTACCTTAACGACTTTGGCGCGACCTTTGTATTCCTCAGCAAGTTGATCCATTAACGGACTGATCAGGCGACAGGGGCCACACCAAGTAGCAGTAAAATCAACAACAACAACTTTCTCTTCACTTCCAGTTAAAACGGTATCAAATTCACTTTCTTGAACGTAAGCAACTATGTGAGTATCTGTAGACATTTTTTAATCCTTTAGTGTCAAACTCAAATTTCAGCAAAAAGCTAACTATACAAACTATACTCCCTTCTGCCTGTCAGATTCACCACTCACCTACATTGGTAAACCCCCACAGCTGACTTTTGCTTAGTAGCCTGGATTTAATAACGTACAACTTTCTTACATAGGGTGCGTTAATGCGCCCTACCAACCGACCTAATCCAAAAGGCGTAGAGGCGTCAAGAGTCATTCTCTGAATCAAACAGTTCTAACAACCCAATTGTGCCTACGAAAAAAGTATAAGTAGCATATTTTATTGGCATCTTTTTTCTTAAAGGTGCATAAAAAGCTGCTATAATGCTTTCGATAAAATGGCTAGTCATGGCAAAACGCTCAATCCAAAAAATTGGATTAAGGCTGCTTGGTAGATTAGTATTAGTTATTACGGCATAAATATTCCATGATTCCAATCCAATTGCGCTTGTTATAAGCATTGTAGATATAATTTTTACAAAGGTAAAAATTTCTCTTTTTATAAGCTTTAAGTTCATAGCATTCACAAAAAATTGTTTAAAAACGGGTATGGTATATTAAGCTTGCCATAGCCGTAAACACTACTTCCGCCTTGCGGAAGTCAAAAGTATTGTATTCCAAGCTTTTGCGCTATTTGAAATGGTATGTTTATTTACGCTGTGCTGTGCTATTAGTAATGAAAATTAAATCACTAGATATTTAAAAAATGGTAAAAATGTGGAATAATACAAACGTGGTAAATTTAATTGCATTCCGTAGATTGATAAAAAATATAAAGCTATGATTACTCAACATTACAATTCAATTCATTTTGAAAATAACTTGCTTAAACAAATCAAGGTTAAAGAAAATCAGCTAAAAATTGCACAAGAATCTAATATGCTCCATGTAGCAGAAGCATTACAAGATGAATTATTAAAGTTACAAGGTCAATTATCAGAGCCACAGGACGTTGAAGTTCAAGCGTTGATGGGTTTGCTAGACGATTAAGATTATAAATTTGTGTTGCAAAGTTTATTGAAATACAAAAACTCTGTTAAAGGGACGCAGAGCATAGTGATTGTGATGACTAGGCTTCTAAGGTTTCATAAACGCATGATGATTCTTACTTAGTTAAGATATTAGGGTTTTGCTGAGTATGGGGTACTTTTATCTCCGGTAGTGAATTAATCTTAAGAATAGGTTTAATTGAGCGCAGTTGCCTTTGCCTAAGAATTTGAATTTCTCTCTCAATCGAATTTTTTCCTTGCCTAAAAAATTCTTGAGAGTTATATGGAACTAAATCACGGGATAAATGTTGAGCTTGTGCTGGAGTCAAACTAGGAAGCGGTTGTTCAGCATTGGCAGAAGTCTGTATAGCCAGTAAAAAAGCTGTTGAAACCACCAAGGGTTTTATTTTTATACATCCGGTGAATATCAGGTTTAACATGATTGATACATCCGTTGCGTGAATGCTGTTTCCAACCATCTTGTGTTGGTCTGATTATAAGTAAATTATACTTATTGGCTTACTAATTACCTCCCACAAATGGGTGAATTAATCAGTTAAAGCTTTATCGAACAGCAATATTGGCATCAGTCGTCAGAATTCAGTTAGGTAAACTGAGCAGAAATTGCGGATATCGCTCTTTCATCACTCTCAGAAAACAATAATCGAAGCGGGAAACTGAAACTATTACTCAATCAAGGTTTGAAGCTTTATTTTCTAATAGAAATTCAAAAATGTTGCTAAAACCTGAAAATCGAAGTCTCATAAGCCTTGCAGCGATTGCTTTCTCCAAGACTGATGGAAGAGGGATATAGCAGTCCTAAATCATTTGTGAAAATTATATATCTCTTTTTTCTTTCTTATCTTTGCGTCCTTGGCGTTCTTGGCGGTTCGTTTCCTTATCTATATTTTTCACGACTCCTGCAAGGATTGCTATAGGAATCCAATCTGATTTTTGAAAAAATTTCGTACATAAAAACCCTCCAGATTTTTGGATATTCCACAAATCTGAAGGGTTGTGTTTGATTTTCCTAATTTTGGTAACTTTTATTCTTTGTAGGCGAAGCTAACTATTTGTTGCCAATTTGAAAATATTTGCTGTCACTCCCAGGCTTTCTTCAAAAAGTGACTCGCGACCCCAGCGTTGCACCTGCTGACTCAGCAAAGCTTCCGCCTTTTGTTCCGAAAGTGAAGTCACCTGTTGAAACAGACCGGCGGATTGAGCGCCACCGTGGGTTTCCATCCGCATACAACCACCAGTTTCCGAGCAGATAACTGTACCACAGTCTGCCTGGGGATTTGTCGAACTGAGGCGCAAGGCAATCAAGTCGCCGATAATATCGCCCACATCAGCAACCGGAACTCCTGCTAACTCGGCTTCTACTTGTCGCTGCTCTTGAGCAATAAAACGGATGCGAGTGATGTCATAATCACCGCTTTCCTTTTCATAAAAAACTGGCTGCCATTGCAACCGACTTGCCAGCCAAGCTAAAAACAGCAAAGCTTGGGCAGGGTTGCCTTTTTCGTAATCAATCGTAACGCGGTCAATTTCTTTGAGGGCGGCGCGACGGTTAGGTGAGTCGTAAGCTTCGGCTGTCAATTCTTGCCATGATGCGAGGCGACGCCAGTTTAAGTCAGCTAAAGGTACACCTGTTTCTACCAACTCTTGTAGGCGGAGTAATTCACTTTCTGGCTCGTTAAAGTTGCAAGAATCTACAATCACATTATTGCAGACTGCTGCTAGGCGCTTGAATAGACCGTTGTTAGGGTCTGGTGTTGCCTTCCACCAAAGAAACTTTGGCAAGCCGCCAATCAACAAGGCCGGAATCATACCACCGATGCGTTCTAAAGCAGCAGCAGTTCCACTGAGAGTGATGTATTCGCAGCAGATAAGTGTGCTTGACGATTGCTTTTGGATGGGGCAATAAGCAGAAACTTGAGCCTTAACCCCTTCATCTTCGCCAGCAATGGGAAATAGCGCAATGATGCGGCAAGGGTTGCGGAGAGCGATTTCATCAGCAATTCTGGGGCTGGCGCTATTTAACATCCCAGCAGCAGGATGTTCACCTCCAGACCCGTTTCGCTGACCTTTAGCGAATTCTTCTCGTAATACAGTCAGAGTTTCTGGTGTTGCTGTTCCAGTTTCTGGCAGACTATGTTTCTTTTGGACTTCCCGCAATGCTGCCACCATCTGTGGCCCTAAAATCCCATCAATTGGGCCGTTGTAAAATCCCAAAGCAGCCAACAAATACTGAGTTTCTTCTGGTTCGTAGACCACTAAAGTAAATGTAGTTGCCCTAGTAGCACTGGGAAGTCCACCGTTCTCGCCAGTTATGCCGTAGCTTTGCCAAATTTGATTGAGTTCGGCATCTATTTCGTTAAGCGAAATATCTTTCGGCGCCTGGAGTGAAAAAATTGTAGAAGTTTGGGGAGCCATAGGAGTTTTGAGTTGTCAGCTTTGTTTGAATTTAGGAGTTAGGAGTTAGGAGTTAGGAGTTGAAAGTTAGGAGTTAGGAGTTAGGAGTTGAAAGTTAGGAGTTAGAACAACTGAAATTCTTAACTCAAAAACTCATCACTCATAACTCATCACTCATAACTCATCACTCATAACTCATAACTCCTAACTTTCTACAGTCTGCGCCAGCGACGGCCATCCTGGTTAATTAAGAGTTCTGCTTCTGCTGGTTCCCAAGTACCGGCTTCGTAATGGGGAATAGTATTTGGATCGGCGGGTGCATCCCAAACGGAAAGGGCTGGTGTTACTACTTGCCAAGCTGCTTCTACTTCATCCGCCCGTGTGAACAATGTTTGATCGCTCATCATACAATCAAGGAATAGGCGATCGTAGGCATCGGATGTTGCTTGGATGCCAAAGGAACCATAACTAAAGTCCATGTCAACGGAACGGGTGCGGAATTCTGCCCCAGGCATTTTGACATCAAAACGCAAGGAAATACCTTCATTTGGCTGAATCCGCATCGTCAAAATGTTGGCGTTTGTCTGTTGGGCGGCAGATTGGAACATCCGAGATGGAACTTCGCGGAAGTGGATGGAAATCTCACTCACTTTTTTCGGCATCCGCTTTCCGGTACGCAAGTAGAAAGGAACACCTTTCCAGCGCCAGTTATCCACCACAAACTTCATCGCTACGTAGGTGGGTGTGCTGGAGTTGGGGTTAACGCCTGGTTCTGTCCGATACCCTGGCACTGCTTGACCTTTCATCCAGCCAGCATTGTATTGCCCACGGACTGCTGACCGCGACAGATTGTGAACATCAGCTAAACGAGTAGCTTGGAGTACCTTCACTTTTTCTGTGCGGATGCTATCGGCATCCATTGCGTTGGGTGCTTCCATCGCCGTTAGGCAGTAAAGTTGCATGAGGTGATTTTGCAACATATCCCGCAGTGCGCCAGCGCTTTCATAGTAGCCAGCCCGGTCTTCCACTCCCACGGTTTCTGCCACGGTAATTTGTACGTGGTCAACAAATTGACGATTCCACAAGGGTTCAAAAATCGCATTGGCAAAGCGAAACACCAGCAAATTCTGGACTGTTTCTTTACCTAAGTAGTGGTCAATGCGGTATACTTGATGTTCTTTACAATATTTCTGTACCACTTGGTTAAGACTTTGGGCAGAAGCCAAGTCCCGACCAAAGGGTTTCTCGATTACTAGACGATGTT
>NZ_JAIVFR010000388.1 GCF_020829685.1 Nostoc sp. CHAB 5715
AAAGTCGCTTGCGTCCCGATGATATCACCAAAGATTCTTGGAATTCCCAAAAAGTTGATTGGTTAATTTTGTCTGGAAAAACTTGTAATTTAGACATAGTGCAGCGCCAAATCTACCAAGAATTTAGTAAGTCTCCATATTTTGTGTGGAATCCAGAACGAATTACCTTTGTGCTGGAATTTACCAAATTAGCCACCTCCGCCGGTGCTTGCTATGCCGAAAAACTGCGAAGATTAAGATTCGATCCAGAAGAATCTAAAAGCTTGCTGCGTAAGGGAGCAAACCAGCTAGAAATTGATGTCAAAAACCTGTTTTATTATTTACCCTGCAACTTCAAACGCAAAACTCAAAGTAATGATTTGCTAACTATATTCAAGGCTGGACAAGAACTTTATCAACTAGCACCTTGGGAAACTGTCGCTAAGGTTCGTACTGCATGGCAAGGAATCCAATTAACTAATATTATTTACCGTCAAGACTACGAGGATGGAGATTTACGGCTATGGGGTAGCTTCGACGGCAAAAACCTCATGAATAAACTGGGAATGCAAGAAGCAGAGTTTCTGAAAAAACTTAAAGTCCAGTTTGAAATTGACCAAACCCTTGAATTTAGTGTGTTGCTTTGTCAGGGAAATCCCCATTATTTAATTGACATTACTGGCATTGATTTGGAATCGGTAGTTTCAGAAAATTCAGCGCTATTTGCTGATGGTAAATTGAAATGGAATATTGCTGTAGAACGCTTCAATAAAGATTTAAATGATGGTGATATTGCCGTCAATGTTATTGAGTCCGCAACTGTCGATCAACCAGATGCCTATCATCTTGTATTTGAAGTAGGAAATGATGGTAGTAAATTGTTTCAAAAATTTCACTATCTACGCGATGGCGTGACAGAACCAGGAACCGGGTTAATTAGTAATCCTTTACCTGCTTTCCCGCAAACTGGCCAACACACCTTCTATGTTTATCAAACAGATGCCGAAACCAACAGTAAAAAATGGATAAGAATTGGCGCACTCAGCAAACCAGATGTGACAACAGATTACCCTTGCCAATATCGTGTAACTCTTGATGCTCAAGGTATTCTACGGATGCACGCTGGTGAAGTCCCTTACTGGACATCAAACAGTCAAGAATGCCTCAAAGAAGAGGGATGCGTTTATCTTGCTGAATTAGAATTGCAGCCCAATGAAGTTGATAAAGAACGCGATCCATTTTGCGGCATACATTAACTCTTGCATTAAACCTCTGCGTTGAAAAAATTAAGATTTTTAAACGCAGAGGGGCGCAAAGTAAACGCAAAGGGGCGCAGAGGTTTGCCAAGTTTAATTCGCTAAGAATCACGTATAAATAATATTTGGAGGTGATATTTATGCAGCACTTGCGTCAATTATTAGAGATAGAAAACTCAGAGTTAGCCCAATTACTGCGGTTTAGTTTGTATGGACTAGAGGCTACTTTAAATCAGGCTCGCACAGAATTTCCACTAGATCCAGGATCTAAAATATGCGATGAGGTGCTGCAAGAACTTCATCGCCTGTTGGAACCTTCACCCCCACAGCAAAATACTGGTTGGGAAGATGCGCCAGATGAGTTAAAACTAAGTCACCTGCGGGAAGCTTTTGATTCTGACTCAGAACTTAGTTATTATCTCGGTAATTCCCAATTGCAAAGCATAACGGACTCAGATTTATGGAATGAGATTCAACGCAAACTGCTGCGAGTACCAGAGGATTTAGCTGCAACTTGGCGATCGCGCACCTTAGATTTAGCCCAAGAAGTTGGTGCGATCGCAGATAATTCTAACCTCTATCAACTTCCCTTTATCCGCGACGAAATTATCTACCCCGGACTTAGTGGTACTGTTGAAACTCAGGGATTATGCTTATACCAACAAGTACTTTCAAATCCTAAAAATACGCAAGGCAATGTATCCGATTTACCAACAGGATTCCTATTTTTATATATGAATTTTATCGAAATAGACCCAGATTTGCATCATGCTTTAAAGAGCGTTTTTAGTTTCGATGTCATTTCTTTACACTCCAAAGCAGAACAGCGCGATCAATATATTGATGCTTTAAGCGATCGCTTCCAACGCACCCAAAAAGCTGATAAAAATACTGATACCCTGTCAATCCTCCGTGCTTGGATTGACATGGACGAAGCGATACATTCCCTAGTATTTGTACCACCAGCTGAACGCTATTCTTGGTGGGGAAAGCTACAACATGAATCACGGCGCATCCTGAAGAAAGTCGCTGATGAAGCTATTAATGCAGGTAATGAAGTGCGAATTCGCCAATTATCGGGACTTTATGCAGATATCTGTGCTTTATCCAAGGATGACTTACAACTAGACTGTGGTGGTATTCCTGGCGAAGTCTTAACTTGTCTTCGAGTATATGCGCGAATTAATCAGGAAGAATCCCCAGGTCGTGTAATATTTCGCTCATCACGCTAGTTTTCTAATTCTTGAGATTATGAGGCAAGGCAGACGATTTTGCCAATCCCCGCCTTGCCTCATAATCTAATGAAGGTAAAAACGTTTAAATTTATAAAATGCCCCAGAAGTGTAAAATCCCTTCACCAGAAAACACTTCAAGCGCAACGGCAGATAAAAAACCAATCATTGCAAAACGACCGTTCCAATTTTCGCTCTGAGGAGTGAAGCCCCAGCGCAAAGCATTAGGATCTTCTGAAACCGAAGGCGTAGTCTTCTTAACGTCTGCCATAAATAATACTCTGAGCTTTTATGTTGTAACAGTTATAACTACCTGTAAAGTAATGTAACAGATTTTTACGAAAATGCAACATAAACTCAAAGCAAAATTCTTTCCTATAAATTAAGGGTGGGTAATCCCTACTGGCTGGCAGATTAATATCTATACCATACCAACGTTTCCGAAGTCATGCTGGAAGCATTAACCTCGGTTACGCTACAGGAGCGGATAATGAAAGCATTGATGCTGATTTAGTCAGAGTATACAGCAATATTTTTTAGCAAACAAATTGAATGCTTATATTAGCCCAAGTGTGACGATTTTTAATTATGCTCAAAAGCCCTCTCCGTTATCCTGGTGGTAAGTCGAAAGCAATAAATCAAATAGTTGAATACTTGCCAGAGAGCTTTTCGGAGTTTCGAGAGCCTTTTGTGGGTGGTGGATCGGTATTTATTTATTTAAGACAAAAGTTTTCTCATATCAAGATTTGGATTAACGATTTAAACCGCGAACTCTTCTTATTCTGGAAATTTGTCCAGTCTGATATAGTCCAATTAGTTAAAGAAATTCGACATATTAAACTTAAACATACAGATGGTAAATTACTCTTTACAGAATTAACTAGTGTAGATGTCAATAATTTATCTGATTTAGAAAGAGCAGTTCGGTTTTTTGTACTCAATAGAATTACTTTCTCAGGAACTGTAGAATCAGGCGGTTTTTCTGAACAAGCTTTTCATAAACGCTTTACTAATTCTTCAATAGAACGATTAGAAAAATTAGAGTATATTTTATCAGAAAATGTCCAAATTACTAATCTCGATTACAGTCACCTACTAAAACTAGAAGGGGAAGATGTATTTTTATTTTTAGATCCCCCATATTTTAGTGCTACTAAATCAAAGCTATATGGTAAAAACGGTGACTTGCACACCTCTTTTGAACATCAGAGATTTGCTAACCTTTTGCAACAATGTCATCATCGCTGGCTAATTACCTACGATGACTCACCGCACATTCGAGAAAATTTCCAATGGTCTAATATCTCAGAGTGGGAATTACAGTATGGGATGAATAACTATAAGCAGAGTGGTGCGGCTAAAGGAAAAGAGTTATTCATTACTAACTACGAAGTTAAACTTGATTTGGAAAAAAAATCACAAGTTCAGAATATTGCTAATCCAGCTTTGCAATTAAGCCTTGAGATTTAAACCTAACTTTGATAGTTTCCAATTTTCGGGTAGGATAACCCCATAGCTTTCAATATAGCTACAACATACAAACCTTAGCTATGATAACTTCCCCAATCTCTGCTCAAGAATCCTCTGCTAGCTGGTATGTTCTGCTACAACAATTAATAGATGGCCAATCCTTGTCCCGTACTCAAGCTGCTGAATTGATGCAAGGTTGGCTCAGTGAAGCGGTTCCCCCAGAGTTATCAGGGGCTATTTTAACAGCGCTGAACTTTAGAGGCATTTCTGCCGACGAGTTGACCGGCATGGCTGAAGTATTACAATCTCAATGTTCCCCACTCAGCACTCAGCACTCACTACTCTCCACTGTAATTGATACCTGTGGCACTGGTGGAGATGGTTCATCAACCTTTAATATTTCTACAGCAGTTGCATTTGTTGCCGCAGCATCTGGTATACCTGTCGCCAAACACGGCAATCGTTCAGCCTCAAGTCTCACGGGAAGTGCAGATGTATTGGAAGCCTTGGGTGTAAACTTGAGTGCCTCTAGTGAAAAAGTGCAAGCCGCACTACAAGAAGTCGGGATCACTTTCTTGTTTGCCCCTGGTTGGCATCCAGCACTCAAGGCGGTTGCCTCATTACGGCGGACTTTGAAAGTGCGAACAGTTTTTAATTTGCTTGGGCCGTTAGTAAATCCCTTGCATCCTACTGGGCAGGTGGTAGGGTTATTTACTCCTAAGCTTTTGGCAACTGTTGCCGAAGCTTTACAGAATTTGGGCAAGGAAAAGGCAATTGTGCTGCACGGGCGAGAAAAACTTGATGAGGCTGGGTTAGGAGATTTAACTGACTTGGCGGTGTTATCAGACAAAGAAGTACAGTTAACTACTATTAATCCCCTGGATTTGGATCTAACACCTGCTCCTATAGGTATGCTTCGAGGTGGGGATGTCCAAGAGAATGCGGTGATTCTGAAGGCGGTACTCCAAGGTAAGGGAACTCAAGCACAACAAGATGCAGTAGCGTTGAATGCTTCTTTGGCGCTGCAAGTCGGGGGTACGATCGCACTCCTAGATCACGCCCAAGGGATTAAAATCGCTAAGGATATCCTACAAAGCGGGGCAGCTTGGACGAAGTTGGAGCAGTTAGTTGAGTTTCTGGCGAATTGATTTGTGATCGCAATTGCGGGCGGAATTCTACCACATTACGTTTGATGGTGACATCGTAGTTACCAAAAAAGTCATGTCCTAAAAGTCCAGTTTCTAGTTCCGTACCTGCGATCGCTACTGCTACTCTATTCACTATTACCCCGCCAACTGCCATCGAATTAACATAGCCCACAGGAAATTCTACAGCCCTGGAACTGGCGGTATTTGCCTTAGCTTTCCCCACTGGCACTATTCCCAAGATATTGGCCATCTCTTGGGTAATTACAGTGCCACTGGCTCCCGTATCCACAATCATGTCAAATTGTTGCTGGCCATTAAAGGTGACTTGGACAATTGGCGTTCCAGCAAGTCGCCTTTTAATCGGGGCTGTAAATACTTCCTGATCTGGAATTACCACTGCTGATGAGGGCAAAGCTGGTTTTGGTGGTAACGGGTTTATTTCTTGTGGAGGCGATAGAGGTGAGGTATACTTTGGTGCGGTTATTGTCTGAGGAACCACAACTACTATCCTCTTCGGTTCGGCAACGCGCACAGGGCGAGGATTAGCTTGCTGTTGAGCATATTTAATTTGGCGGCGATATTCAATGATTTTGGTTTGAGCGATCGCAAATTCTGGGCTTTGTCGCCGGACTCTTTGCATCAGAGCGATCGCATCTTGGTACTGATTCGCCACCAAAATCCAATCACCTGGAGATTGAGCAGATTGGCTGATACTCCAAGCGCCAACGGCTTTGTCTAGCCCCATCTCAAAAAGACTTGGTTCACTTTCAGACGGCTCTAGCGGCTCTAGCAGCTGTGCTTCTGGGGTAGGGGTAACTGCTGGTGTTGCTGGTTCAACGGCAGGCTGTACTGATGCCTGCTCCCCAATTGGCACGGGTTGCTCATTGTCACCAGTCGCAGTGTTCCGTTGGTCTTCACTACAGGCAACACACAAAACCGCTAGAGCGCTTGATAGAAAAATTAGGGTTGCACGGGATAAAAAAGACTGAAGCATAATTAATTTTAACCGCCCAAGCTTTGCCAAAGCCACTCCCGCTAATTTAATTCTCTTTTAATTTTAATTAACTATTCTAAAAACTTCCAATTGCTCAACTCATGGGATAATTAACAATCGGAGTATTGAGGAATGGGGAGTAGGGAGTGGGGAATGGGGAATAGGGAAGAAGCAGGAGAGGCAGGGGAGACAAAGGGACAAGGTGACAAGGTGACTTGAGGAGAACTTGCAACAAGTCTTTCCCCACTCCCCCCACTCCCTACTCCCCACTCCCCACTCCCCACTCCCCCCACTCCCCCCACTCCCCACTCCCTACTCCCCACTCCCCACTCCCCACTCCCCACTCCCCCCACTCCCCCCA